>JACQNX010000022.1 GCA_016202875.1 Candidatus Aenigmatarchaeota archaeon
GAAAATTATATTTATGTTGTAAAAGAACTTTCTAAACTAGAGGATATAAGACTACGTCAAACGCTAGAAAATGAAAGTATATTGGGCGATTCTCTTTTATTTACACTGCAATATTATAATTTGCAGGATATAGTGTGGTTTTCGAAAGCCTTGAATGCAGAAGGTATCCAATGCTCCGCATTTGGCAATTCCGAATATAGAAATATCAGATGTTTTTGGAATTGGGGCTTTTTGTTCAACAACATCACAATAGAAGAAAGAAAAAGTTTATTGCCAAAAACATCACATTACCTAGAAAATGTAATTGATATACCATTATCGCCTACATTAGAAAAAAATGACTTGGACGATCTGATTTTGTCTATAAAAAAGATTTTGAAAAAACTGAAGGAGATCAGAAATAAATGATGCCAGAAAAGATAGCAAAAATAGCTCAAATAAGAGAAAAGCTCATTCAGTACCCTAAAGTAGAAATAAGCACTTTTAGAACACCAATTGAATATTTAGGAAATGTTTCGAGGGAATTAGGTATTAAAGTTCGTGTGAAACGCGAAGATTTGAGTGGACCTGCCTATGGCGGTCATTATTCAAGAGCTTTGGAGTACGTTTTTGGCGAAGCTATGAAGAATGGGCACGATGGCATAGTCCACGGCGGTCCATCTCATTCCAATCAAAACAGACTAATTGCCGCAATTTGTGCGAAATATGGTTTAAAGTGCCATCTGGTTCTTAGAAGAAAACTCCCGGTTGATAGGCATGATGTCGGAAACCTCTTCTTAGATCAGCTAATGGGTGCTGATATAAAATGGGTTACTGCAGAAATGGGACCTGAATTGGACAGAGAAAAGGAAACAAGATATCAAGAATTAGTTAGAGAAGACAGAGAAAATCCTTATTTGTTCCGCAGAGAGCGCGTCGCATTTCTAAGCTGCTTGGGCATGCTAGACATGTTTCTTGATACGTATCAACAATTAGATGAAATTGATTTTATGCCATCCAGCATTTATCTCACTGGATGTGGTCCAACCCATTCTGGAATCCTTCTAGGGACTAGACTTGTTGATCCTACCATAGAGGTAGTTGGTGTTAGGCCGTTGCATTGGAATGCGCAAGAAATTGTGAGCGGTGAAGTTAATACTGCGGCTCGCAATCTCGGAGAAGATATTTTTGTATCACACGATGAGGTTGTAAACCCACCAGAGTACGTAGGTGAAGATTATGGTGTACCAACACAAAAAGGAAATGAAGCAATAAGATATTTTGCAGAACGTGAAGCTTTAATATTCGATCCAGTTTATACGGGAAAAATGGCAGCGTGCTTTTTGGATCACGCATATGATGGAAGAATTCCAAAAGGTTCGAGGACGTTAATTATTCATTCTGGAGGAACACCACTTACTTTGCTGTACAGTGATACTATATATCAAAGCCTTGGAATGCGGTTGGATCCACCAGACATATTATGATGAAAAAATTATACAGACCATTTAGAATAACGACTAAAAAAATTACCAAAGAGAATATGAAAAAAAGAAACAACGATGTAGAAAGTTTCTACAACTCGGTAAGCAAGAATTACTATGAGAATCACATTAGGCGATTTTGCGACGAGATTTTAGAGTATTTTATTTTTCACTTTATACCAAAGCCACATAAAAGACTCTTAGATTTAGGCGGTGGCGCAGGGAGGTTTGCGATTCCTTTGGCAAAAGATGGTTATAATGTTACTCTATTAGATATTTCTAGTGGCATGTTAAGATCGGCTGAAAGAGTTGCCTTGAAGCACAATGTTAAACTGAATTGCGTAAAAGGGTCTGTAACTGACTTGAGATATTTCGAATCCAAATCTTTTGATATCATAGTATCGGTTAACAGTGTGCTGGACTATTGTGACAACTACAGAAAAGCTTTGACAGAGATCTTTAAAATACTTAAATCTGGTGGGACGTTTGTTGGAACCGTCAATAATCTTTTCGTTTATGCGACTGCCAACGAGCTCAAAGAAGGTAACATAAAACTATTCGAAGAAAGTATGAAAACAGGAAATAGACGTATTTCATGGGGAGGTATAAAAAGAGGACACATTACACATGAATTTACATATAAAGAACTTTTCTCCATTCTCAGGCAGACCGGTTTTACGAAAATTAGAATCCTTGGACCGTTCAATTTGCTAGGAAAATATTTCCAATCAAAGGAGTTTCTGAGTAAAATAGATAAACAAGCATTTTTTGAACTTCAACTAAAATATGCACGAAAATCTGAATATATTAACAATTCCACAGATTTCTTTTTCATTTGCAAAAGACCTTGAGTTATATGTCCGATATGCTATGGTCTATTTTACGTGACAGCGAACAAAGGACTTAATAAATATGGGAGATTCATAAAAGCGTAGAGATCTACACCCTCACCGCATATTTCCCAGGGGCAGTGATGCCAAGCCGTTTTGCGATCTCTGATTCCACATCAAATATTACAACTACGCCCTGGAAGCTTGTTGTGATGTCTGTGCTGTGGCACACAGGACACACATTGCCCTTGACCAGTATTCTCTTGCACGATTTGCATGCTTTTTTCATTGTGTCCCACCTTTTCGTATATCTGGAGCGTCCTGCCTTAAGATATACGCGGTAGCACCCCAGTCAGAACTCGGATCGATTGTAAGTGTTCCTTTCGTGATACAAGCTCCAACATATTCGATTACCTCTTGCAAAGTTATTTCCGGATATCCTTTGACAAGTTCATACGCAATATCAAGTTGAGTGCGCGGTTTCTTATCCTGATATAATTCTATAATAGTCTTCATCAGTCTTTCCTGCTTATCTGAATATGGTTTTGACATATAAAACTCAACCATCACCTTTATTTCTTCCATGCTTTCTCCTTTTTCTTCTTTTCTTTTTCAATCCAGTCAAGAGAACCCATGTGAGGCTGCCTCATAGTCAGCGAAATCTTGCTCCTTCCTTTGCCCAGCGAGATCCCTACTACCCGCGCCCTTACGAGATCCCCTTCCCTGAGCTTGTTGCCTGTCTTCTTTCCTGTGAATGTAGCGCCCTTGGGATCGTACGATATTTTATCGTCTATAATCTGCGACACGTGCACCAATGCATCCAAAGGCCCTATGCGCGTGAACGCCCCGAATTCTGTGACGTCTACAACCTCGCCTGTCACTATTTCATTCAGCTCCGGCCTGTACACAAGCATCTTGAATTCAGCAGGGTAGTGTATGGCTCCATCCTCAGGCACAATGCTGCCCTCGCCTACGCTGAGCACCTCTGTCACTGTCAGGAAAACACCATAGTCCGGATGTACGTTCCCTTCTATTGCGTCTTGCAGACTCTGTTTCACAGCTTCCTGGAGCTCCAGATCAAATTTCGCCGGTAGGACCCGCACTTCGTCTTTCACAGTCAGGATTTTGAACATCTTTACTCTCCTGTGCAATCAGATAGTTTCATGACTAGTTGGAAATTTTAAAATCATGAAGAACATGATTTCTTTAATCGCAACCATTTTAAAGGTATCTTTTGATTTCGCCAATTAAGCCGCAATAATTATCAACGGCGCAATAAGCAGGGCTATCGTGTTCATGACCTTTATCAAAGAGTTGATCGCAGGCCCAGCAGTGTCCTTCGACGGATCTCCAACTGTATCCCCAACAACTGCTGCCTTGTGCGCATCGCTTCCTTTTCCCCCAAGATTTCCTGCTTCTATGTATTTTTTTGCATTGTCCCATGCACCGCCAGCATTTGCAAGCGTTAGTGCTAGTACAAGACCAGAAACTACCGAACCTGCCAGCATAGCCCCCAAAGCCTCGGCTCCCAGAAGCAAGCCAATGAGCACCGGAGCAAGCACAGCAATCAGCGCAGGCACAACTAATTCCCGCAGCGCTGCGCGGGTGCTGATGTCAACAGCCTTCTTGTAATCAGGTTTTGCCTTGCCCGTCATAATGCCTTTGATCTCTCTGAACTGTCGGCGCACTTCCTTGACAATAAGATGCGCAGCATTGCCCACAGCTTTCATGAGGTACGATGAGAAGAGGAAAGGAATAGCACCTCCGATAAACAACCCGACGAGCACGGGCGCTTTGGTAATGTTTATCCCTGTTAGTGATGTTGCCTCTGCAAATGCCGCAAGCAGCGCCAACGCTGAGAGGGCAGCTGATGCTATTGCCACGCCTTTTGTCGTCGCTTTTGTTGTGTTACCGACAGCGTCCAAAGCATCTGTGACCTTCCTGACATGTGGCGGCAAGCTGCTCATCTCTGCAATGCCGCCTGCATTGTCGCTTATTGGTCCATAAGAATCAATGCTCATTATCATCCCCGTGATCGACAATAGTCCCAGCGCAGCTAATGCAATGCCAAATACCCCAGCCATTGCATAAGAAAATATTATTGCAATGCAGATGACGATTACCGGCACAATGGTAGATTTCATTCCAACAGCGATGCCTGCGATGATATTTGTCGCAGCGCCTGTCTCTGAGGCCCGTGCAATAGCCTGCACAGGCTTCTTTGTTTTTGAGGTGTAGTAGTCAGTAACCATTGCAATAATAATTGTTGTTATCAGCCCTGCCAATGTCGCCCAGAATAACGTGACATCCAGTCCCATTCTTACAGTCATTGCATAAAATCCTATCGCAGCAAGCACAGCAGCAACAATCATGCCCCTGCTCAGCGCAGACCATATGTTTTTTTCGCTGTTTGTTCTCACCGCCAGCAATCCGACAGCAGAGGCGATTATACCCACCGCGCCGATAGCAAGCGTATACAGGATGCCATTTGCGCCGAGCACCAGATTCCCTAAAATCATTGCAGCCAGCAGTGTAACAACATAGCTCTCAAAAAGGTCAGCGCCCATGCCTGCGCAGTCCCCCACATTGTCGCCAACATTGTCCGCAATCACAGCAGGATTGCGCGGGTCATCCTCTGGAATGCCTTTTTCGACCTTGCCCACAAGGTCTGCACCTACGTCTGCTGCCTTTGTGAAGATCCCTCCGCCGACCCTGGCAAAGAGTGAGATGAGCGATGCTCCGAAGCCGAAGCCGATAATCATATTAGGATCCTTGAACAGCACAAACAGCACAATCATACCCAGCAAGCCCAGGCCAACAATAGAGAAGCCCGTCACAGCCCCGCCGCGGAAAGAAACGTTGAGCGCGTCCTGCACCCCGTTCTCAGCTGCCTTGGCAGTGCGGACATTTGCTCTGACAGAAATCATCATGCCTATGTAACCAGCAAGCGCTGACAGGACAGCGCCTGCGATGAAAGAAGCTGCAGCCGTAGTGCCGAGGAAATACCAAATAATCACAGCAAGAATTACAGCAAATATGCCCACTGTTTTGTACTGCCTGTTGAGATAAGCTGTCGCGCCCTCGCGTATGGCATGCGATATCTCTACCATCTTCCTGCCGCCCTGATCCTTCCTCAGCACGTAGAAGCCGAGCACGACTGCGACAAGAAGCGCAAGTATGCCAGAGCCTATTGCGAATTCAAGAACCATTTTTTACGTCTCCTCTGCTGTACATCTCTGCATCTATTCCTCAATTACAAGCTTTTTCTGCTTTAGTCTCAAGACTCTTATGTCCAACTTTTTTAAAGCTTTTATCAGCTCTCTGTCATTTGTGGCGACTATATACTCCCCTTTCTTTGCCTCTTCGGTTAGTGCCTTGTCCGTCTCTTTCTTTCCTGCTTTTATCGTCTTTACTGCTTTAACCTTTGCAAGAATGAACGCTGCCCTCGCCCTTACTGCTGTCCTGCTTGGCGCGCCTGATTTTGTCTTTTTTTCTGCAATCTTCTTGAGCTCTTTCATACAGTTGTCCAAGGTGTAGAAATCTGCTGTTATAGCGCTGTAAATATCAGCTTTGAACTGCACAGGCGCGAGCATCATGTTCGTGTCAAGAAGAACTTTTTTCATTTTCAAAACACCTTAGTTGATACTATGGCTTTCAAGCCACTGTTTTGAATTGAGATGCACAAAGATACCATGGGCTTTAGCCCATGGTTACATAGGGCATCTCATATCTAAAACCTTTTCTTATATCTTCACGCCCACTTTCTTCAAGTCTTGCCTGAGTTGCGACGCATTCCTGAAATGTAAGGTTTTCATGCCAAGCCTCTTCGCGGGCAAAAGCAGCTCTTTCCTGTCGTCTATGTAAACTATCTCTTCTGGTCTCAGTCCTGACTTATTTATTGCGATCCTGTACATCTTCTTCTGCGGCTTCATGCAGCCAACATCGCAGGAAAGGATAACAGGCGAAAATTCCTTAAACAAGCCGCGCTTTTCATTCACACCCTTCACAACAGAAGTTATGTTTGACAATATCCCTATCTTGTAGCCGTTTCTTTTTGCATTTTTTGCCAAGGACAACGTTCTCTTGTTCAGCTTGATCAGTCTTGTATATGTTGACAAAAACAGTTCCCCTATGTATTTTTGGCTTTTCCCAGTCTTCTCTGCTATGGCCATGTAGTAATCGCGCGACTTTATCCATCCCTTCAGTATCTGTGAATGGAGACTCGCCTTGCGTACGAATACGCGCTTGCCCAGCTTCCTGTTGAGCGCATCGTGCACAGGGTCTATGCTACCTGACGTTAAGACTCCGCCATAATCGAAAAGCAGGCACTTGATTTTGCTCTTCCTTTTTTTCATAAAAACTATCTTGGAAAGAAACCTTATTATACAGCTAGATAAGATAAATTCATGCCGCGGGCAACAAAAAGGGAACAGATAGACCTCATGCTGAAACAGGGCAAGTCCAATGACCGCATTCTTATGAACACGAGCCTGATAGTCGTCGCTTTCACAGCCTTCGCCCTCATCGTCACGCTGCAGTCTCAGATACTTGTAGCGCACAACATATTGGCCATGCAGCTCGTCCTTGCTATACCCCTTCTGCTGACCTCGACAATGGCGAATTCCAAGCTTGCCTACACCAAACATGAAACGCACTGGGAAACCCTCGCATGGGCGACATTCATTTTCGGCTACGGGTTCCTGCTCAATGTTGTGGGCATTCTGATAGCCCTGCTTATAGAAATCGTGCCTGCATCTGTATTCTTTCTTGTTATAGTTTTCCTGACCTTTCTTTACTCAGCTGTGGAAATATCTTATAACAGAAATATCATTTCAAGACGGCTTACAAAGGATCTCATTTTCATCATGGTCCTTTTCATCTTCGGCATTCTGCCGATTCTCGCATTGTGATTTTACTTGGTTTTTATCCGGAATCTTATGCCTTTTGCACCGGGCGAGAAAAGCGACCGGTAAAAGAGGCTTGCAAAGTCATGCGCTTCTGATGCCCAGTAATATGTTATTCCACGTCTTCGTGCATAAGCTTTCTTCCTCAGCTCTGCTACTGTCTGGCTGACATCGGTGCCTGTGCTGGCGCCAAGCTCTTCAATGCCTGATATATTGGATTCGACCCAGGAGTAACATCCTGTTTTGATGTTTATTCTGGCGCTATCTATCCATCTGGGTAAGGCTGCCAACCGTGCTTCATTAAGTTCCGTTATAAGGCCTGCTACTGTACCGCTGACGTCTTTGCCGTTTTCGCTTCCGGTAAGTTCAATTCTCTCGATTTCCCTCTGCGCATCGGAATAGTCTTCCATTGCGAGGGTGTGCCGGAAACGGGTCAAGGCGTCATTTATTTCGCCACTGTACATATCATTTCTAAGCTGCGCCACGGCTGCCTTTGCGCTTCTGCTTGCTGCAGGCAGTTTGCCGAACTCCTCCAGTTTTCTTATGGCAGACTGCTTATTCTCCCGTAAGACGCTTGTTCTTAATTCTGACACTAACTTGCGTTCGGAAAGGTTTCTTGTCAGGCCTTCCACTGTCTTGCGAAGATTGACGCCTCCTCGTTTCTCTGCACGCCTGATGTTTTCGATACATTCCTCTGCCTGCTTCCAGTATTCTCTTGCTGCGCTTCTCTTGTAATGGGCCAGATCGCTGGCGATATACCGCTTTGCAGCAGACATTTTGCCTTTCTCGATTTGCTTCCTCAGGTTGCTGGTCGCCTTTCTGGTTGCTTCGCTTGCACCGTCCCTAGAAATTTCAACAACACACAATTCTCTGTCGGCGCTGCGGAAATTGCCTGCATTGATATACCTTTCGCATGCGGACAGCGCAGATCGAATCTTATAATTGCCGAGGCTTCTTTTCAAAGCTTCAACAGTGCTGCTCACATCTCTATCGGCTCTTCCCATCGCCTCGATCTCGCGTATAGCGCTTTCGGCGCTGTTATAGATCCCGGCCTCCATGTCACGGATACAGGCCTGCTCCTTTGCGCGGAGTCTTGGCCCGAAAAGCTTCCCGTCCATATCAGCCACCGTTTCCTTTACGTCTTTTTTGTATTCTCTCCCCAGAGCCGTGATTTCTGATATTATTCTTCCCGCTTTTTCATATGACCCTGCATCCATATGTTGCCCGAATCTTCTCATGGCATCTGACAGTTTTCTTTGGTATTCTCTTTCGTACGACCCATAGCCGCCATACATGCTTGAGAAAAATGAGAAAGGATCGCCATACGGGTTAAACCGGCCAGGGGAGCTGAGGTCATATGTGCGCCTTTTTCCAGTGTCGCTCAGCACGCCATAAGCCTCTCCGACGTTTTTGAAGCTTTCCTCTGCAGCACGATCTCCGGGGTTTTTGTCCGGATGGTATCTTTTGGCCAGTCTTTTATATGCCTTTTTTATCTCGGATTCGCTGGCGTGCCGTGAAACGCCCAAGACTTTGTAATAA
>JACQNX010000002.1 GCA_016202875.1 Candidatus Aenigmatarchaeota archaeon
AAGTACATCCCTGCAGCCTTTGCTGATAGCATGTCTTTTTCTGTGTCGCCTATTGCTAAACATTCTTCTGGTCTCAAGGCCATTCCATCAGCGCCTTTAAGGAAAGGCTCTGGATGCGGCTTGCTGTTATTCACATCTTCATAACCAATAACAGCCATTAGTTTTGGATAAATGCCAAATTCTCTTATTGAATGCTCCAGTATGTATTTAGGCGAGTAGGAAACCACACAAAGCAGAAACTGTGAATATAATAAATCTACCAATTCCCGCGCTCCCGGAAACAGTCTTATTTGAGACTGCAGCCGCCTTCTTTCTTCAATCATCTGAGGTTTTATTTTAGTATAATCAAGTCCATGCTGACTGGCAACATGTTCGCTTCCTCTAGCTGTCCTTATCCAATAGTTTTTATGGTCTTCTTCTGTTATCTGAATGCCGTATCTAGCAAAGACATTTCTATGAACTTGAGACCAGATAGTCTCAGAGTCAACGAGAGTTCCGTCCCAGTCGAAACATATGCCTCTTATCATCAAACCGCTCCAAAAAACGTGAACTACTTCAGAAAATAGCCCACGCATACCATCTGCCTTTGAGCAAGAGACTCTTACTTCATACTGGCTGGTATGCATGATTACTATCAATTATGATACAGGAAGGTTTTTAAGCGTGTCGTGAACCTGAAACTTGCAATCCCTTATAGGGGTGACACATGTCATGGGATAGTACATCAAAATAATCCTAAGGAAAAAACTATTTATGCGAGTTGCACCCGTCTCCGCAGCATTCCACCTGTCTCAAAGGAGTCCCTTCTTCGTAATTTTTCAGCATGTCAATTATTTTTTTTGCCTCTGATTTTTCAAAGAATACACGAACAAGGTGTGTTTGGCCAAAAATATTCTCCATAGGTTCAGTCAGGATACTTTTTTTGGTTGCATTTTTCACGAACTCCTGAAACTTTCCGATCTTTCCTTCATCTCCAAATTCAATCCTGAATGAATCTCCGTCATCGCCTACTATTTTTGCTATTTCTGAACGCTGCTCTTCATTAAATTGTTCCACAATACTTCTCATTATCGTGTTCATTAGTCTTCGAACTCCTTGCCACGTCTTGGTGTCCCTTCTTCATACTGGTGCAATACTTTTAAAATCTTGTCAGCAGGCTTTTCTTCGCCGATAATGTATGCAATCCTATGCTGGTCAGGGCGTATTCTTACTGATTCCTTGATACTGACAGCGCGGTTCAATTTCGCTTCCAGAAGCTCGCGAAAAGCAGGAAATGTATGGCAGTCACCTGTTTTGTGGCAGAAAATGCCGAAAAACAGGATTTTAGCATAGTCTATTCCAGAATCAAAAAGCTTGGCCCGGATACCGTGATTGGATTGATTGAACGCATCTATGACTTCTAGCACCTCTGCCTTGATAACCATGTTATTTCTATTCACCAGCGAGTAAAAATACGAATGCTTTCTATATAATTTATGCTTTTGATAGGAAAATAAGCCAACAACTGCTCCTGTTGGAACTTGACAAGAATGCGAAATAATTTCCCTCACACAATAATGGTGTGAGTTTTATATTAAATTTAGAATTTTTCACGGATAATATTATTAGAAAGAAATATTTCTTCAATATTCGCCTTTTTCTCCTCAAAGCCAAAAGGATCTTTTTTTCTTTTTTGTCTTTCCTGTAGATGCCTTAGAGTTTCGGCTTCTGATAACAATTGGGCTGCAGGTGATTTTTCAGCTTCTTCTTGAGCTTCAGGAAATATTCTCTCATATTCTCTCAAAACATCTGCTGTTCGAACATAACGACCGGCTTTTTGTAGATAGTGCATAAATTGTGAATGTCTAGGATCAACCGATCGAGTTGGCACTTTTTCTCTCCAGTATCTAGGATCAAGCTCAAGCGGATCAGGTCTTCTGTCTGGGGTATCTTGTTCTTGTCTGCCCAAATATTTAGCTAAAAATGAATCTGCTTCTCTCATCCGTACTTCGGTTAAACCTCCAGAATCTTTTCTAAAAGGCTCCTCTTCGTTTATTATCAAACTTTCGTATTTTGGTTTCATTCGTTTTCACCTATAGAAATTTATTCTCGAAAGCTTTTTAAAGCTTTGAAAAGAGCTCAACACGCCGTCTTTCTAATTGTAAGCTCTCTGATTTCCGATAGTTCAGGTGAGAATCTTCAGCATTATTAAATCTAAATGAATCATCTTTTTCCAGGATATTCATTTTGCTGAAAAAAGTCTAGTGCGCTGCGAAAATCCAAAAATTGATAAGCTTGCATTATTTAGTCCTTCTTCCCTTTCGCATATCTGCTTCTCCCAAAGCCTTTCCTGAAGCCTCGGTAGCGCTTCTTTTTTCTCTCAAACCTTTCCTGCCTTTCGTGGTCGTCTGGCATGAAAATCATCTGTTCTGATAGCCGGGCCGATTGCAAGATGCATATTCTTTTAATACAGCACTAAGGCGATCCCGTTCGTTGAGCGCAGGTTTCCTGTTTGCAATGCCTAGGCCGGGTTCTTGGTGAACAAAAACTCTGCCGTCAATTTCAAGTGTTCCGACAGACACTGCTTCGCCTTCATGTCTTGGATATTCGTGAGATGGTTCTTCAGGCTGGACCCATTTCCAGTCACACTGTTGCGGCTCTCTGGCAATAAATTTTGCTCTTTTCAAAGCTTTTAGTGCTATGTTCCTGTCAGGAAATACGTATATTTCCATATACTCACCTCTTTACATTTTTATAGAACATCACTCCATGTCCTCTTTCCGGAATTTAGGCTTGGGCTTCTCGGAAAAATCAACAACTTCAAAATGGTGAGGCGAGCCGCAGACTGTGCAGACATGCGGTTTCTCCTCTACCTCATGCACGCAGCCACAGTTAGTACAGCGCCATTGCATGAATGATATTTAATGCAGAGATTTTAATAGGTTAGTGTTGTCTACTTTCTCTAATCGCGGAGATCTTTCGGCTCTACGATCAAAACAACATATCGTCCTGATCCTTGCCCTCTTATGAATGGGCTCGTAAAAAGAGATCCATGAAAATACGAGAAACATGTATCTGGATAAGAAACAGTGTCCTCTTTTCCGGGTTGTTCCTGATAATCTGCACCTGCATTAATTTGCGAGAGTGCCCATTTTAGTGCGTCACCTTCCAACGGCTTTTCACTAACCATAACATAGCTTTCCTGTATGCCTGAGTCTGAGCAGCGAATACCATATTTAACAACCCTGTGTTTACCTCTGTATTCTGAAGGTATTCTTTCGTCATTCGGAAATGTTAATTCCTCAAAACCCATCAGAGGTTTTGTTTTCCTGGATTCCCCGGGCATCTGAAATCTTTAGCAGAAGATTATATATACTTCTATTTCGCGCTTTTAATTACTTTTACTCATCCCACTTCTTCGCCGAGATATACTCGTAAGCAGAATAAGCAGCAACGCAGCCTTCTGCTGCGCCGGTGATTGCCTGCTTCCATTCCATGTCAGCCACGTCGCCTGCGGCATAGACGCCTGGGACATTTGTACGGGAGAGGCGGTCAATAATGATCTCTCCCTTTTCATTGAGCTTTACGCCCAGCTTTTTTGCCAGCTCCGATTGCGGAAGATGGCCGATCTCTATGAAAAGGCCGCCGAGTTTGAGCTCTTTGCTGCCGCTGTAAGGCCTGTCTAAGACAACATGGGTGATGAATTTGTCACCTTTTATTGTCACGACATTTGTTCTGGGAATAATCTCTATCTTTTCGTTTTCCTCAACGCGCCGCATGTTTATGGGTTCAGGATGAATCTGATCGCCGCGATAAATAATGTAGACCTTGCTGCCGTATTCCGCGAGCAGCAATGCCTCTTTGGCAGCTGAATCAGAGCCTCCGACAACGCCTATTACTTTCCCCTTGAATAAGGGTGCATCGCATGTAGCACAATAAGAAACGCCTTTGCCATAAAATTCCTTCTCGCCTGGCACGTCCAGTTTTCTGCGCTCTGTCCCTGTGGCGATCACAATCGCCTTTGCTTTATATTGATCTTCACGCGCTTTGACAATAAAATAGTCCCCATCTTTTTCTATATCAACAACTTCATCGTCTACTATGGGCACATCGTAGTCTTTTACATGATCCTCTATATTCTGCATAAGCTCAGGGCCGCTCAATCTGATAAAACCGGGATAATTCTCCACGACATGCGTTGTCGTAAGCAGGCCGCCTCTTTCTTTAGTAATGACAACGGTTTTCAGGCTGAAGCGGGCTGCATAAATAGCAGCTGGATAGCCGGCTGAGCCGCCGCCGATCACGACAAAATCATATTCTTGCATAAGAACCGCTTCCTAAGCCAATTATCGCGTCCTGCGTATAAAAAGGATGTTTGATTTTCAGGATATCACTTGGGGCCTGGAATAGTAAAGATTGTACTTCTGCTATTTAACCACTGTCTGCATTCCAGGCCTCAGCAGGCTGCAAATATCGCTTTTGAACGCATAAAAAGATTGCCTTCTACTTATCTGAACAGAGGTAAAAGAATGACAGACATAAGACCCTATCTTGCAGAGGCTATCGCGACATTCGCACTTGTTTTTATAGGCGCAGGCGCCATATTAGCTGGCAATGATCTTGTTGGTGTCGCGCTTGCGCATGGCCTAGTGCTGATGGCAATGATTTATGCTATTGCGCATGTTTCAGGAGCTCACATCAACCCCGCTGTTACAATAAGCATGCTGGTGACAAGAAATATAGGCGCTGCCAAGGCTGTTCTTTACATCATCTCGCAGCTGATAGGGGCAGGCGTTGCAGGATTCTTCCTTAAAGCAATATTCACAGGTGCGCCAGCTTCGCTGAACTTGGGCGCCACTGCATTGGGAAGCGGTGTGTCCTTTGGAACAGGCATCCTTGTTGAGGCAATACTGACGTTTTTCCTTGTATTCGTCATATTCGGCGCTGCAGTTGACAAGAGGGCGCCTGCTGGGTTTTATGGGCTGGCAATAGGCCTTGTGCTCACACTGGACATTCTTACCGGCGGGCCGCTTACAGGGGCTGCCATGAATCCTGCGCGGGCCTTTGGGCCGGCTCTTGCAGCGGGGTTCTGGGCAAATCATTTAGTTTATTGGATTGGCCCTATTGTGGGCGGCATAGTTGCAGCTTTGATTTATAATGGCCTGTTGCTTGAGAAGCAAGCCTCCTTTCCTGCGGCTGCTGCAAAAAAGGGCAGAAAATAAAAATAATACAAGCACAACGGTGAACAGAATGGTAAACGTAGGAGAAGAAGCCCCGGATTTTGAACTGAAAGACCAGTTTGAAAAAGCAGTCACACTGAAGGAGCATAACGGTGGCAAAGTCCTGCTTGCCTTTTTCCCTTTTGCCTTTTCGCCTGTCTGCACCGATGAGATGAAGTGTTTTCAGGATGATCTTAGTGAACTGGAAAACTTGGGCGTTCATGTAATAGCCATAAGCATTGACTCAGACTGGTCGCAGAAGGCATGGGCTGAGCAGCTGGGCATAAAGTATCACGTTCTCAGTGATTTCAGCAGAGATGTCTGCAAGCTGTACGACACGCTGCGGCCAGAAGGGTTTAGCGAGCGGGCTTATTTCCTGATAGATGAAAATGGGATAGTAAAATGGAAGCATATTATGTCAACACCTGCCGAACGATTAGAAAATAAAGAGATAATAGCAGCTATAAAGAATATTTAAATAAATTTGCACAGAGAATCAGAGTATGTCCTCGGCTTACAGATTTTTCACTATATTTAACAAAATAAAAACTGCTCCTGAAGCGCACGCTCATTGTGACATACCATGCGGCATTTATGACCCGCATCTTGCGCAGCTCGCAGCGCACACAGTCATAAGAATGGTCAGCCTCATCCATGAACTACCAAGACTGACACCGGACATTTCGCCGCAGGAAAGGCTGGAAATTGTCCACAACCTTGCCCGCTATACAGCCACTAAAGACGAGCACGCTGAGCTTTGCAAAAAGGAGATCCGCATCCTCTGGGGCGATTACTTCAAGCCAGAACATGTGCAGCAGTTCCCGGAGCTGCATGACCTCGTATGGAAAGTCATGAAACTGGGGTCGAAATCAAGACAACATGTCAGTCTCGAAGATGCCCACGACCTTTTGGCAACAGTACAGAAAATTGCAGAGATATTCTGGAAAACAAAAGGCTACCAAACAGTGAACGTTAAAGCCCCTTACCCTTCTGGAGGAGAATTGGTAGTGCCGAAGTTGTAAGTATGCTGAATGATTCCTATGCCACTATTCTCACACTTTCGTGTAATTGGCCACAGCATGGAACCTGATTTTCATGAGGGGGATTTTGTTTTCATAAGAAAATTTTTCAAGTTAAATGCAGGAGACGTTGTTGTCACTGAAACAGGCGGCAAAAAACTCCTAAAACGAATCTTAGACATTAAGAACAGAACTTATTTTCTTCAAGGCGACAGCCAGCATGACGGAAAAGTTTTCAGCGTCAGAAAAGGTGCAGTTATCGGTAAAGTATTCTGGCACATAAAGGGAAATTAAAGTGCCAAAGGGTTAATATTCAAAAAGGTTTGCATCATCAGGTACAAATGAAACATGTAATCATTGACGAGACAACTGGAAACCCGTTTCCTCACCAAATCAGCATATATACGGGAATGGACGCACTCATTCAAGGGGCATCTCATGTTTCTCCTGAAGGATTCTACCATAATGATAAGGCTATTGCCGATGTAACCGGGCAATTAGCCAGACAATTGGGTCTTCGATCGGGCCAGAAAACACTTGATGTAGGGTACGACAAAAATCTTGTTGTATCACAAACCTTTGCACAAATGGGCATGTTAGCTTATGGGCTTGATTCTCAAGATGGATTAAACAAAGAAAAATATTCAGATCCATGTATAGTCATGCCGTATTTCACCAGTGACGAAAACGGCATGAAAAAATACTGCGGTACTGTGGAGGATCTTCACGAAGAAGGATCTGAACTGCGCGACGAATTATTTGATTTAATAATATTTTGGGGCAGTTGGGATGCCGCAGGCTATAATTTTGCTGTTGGCGGCGAAATGGGATGGTTTAGGGCAGTAAAGGAATTAGAATTAAAATATGGAAAAGACTTCAACCCTCATAAAAACACAGAAGTTGAAGAGGCATTGGAAGCGAACAGGAGGAAGACATTTGAGAATTGCAGAAAAAGCCTCCGAAAGGGAGGCGGTATTCTTATAGTCTCCTCACGATACGCATTTCACGGCGGCGGTTATATAACAGACCAACTGGCTGACGAAAAGCAGTCATATTTAAAAACTGCCAGATACGCGGCAGACATGGGCGCATCAGAATTATGGTTTTTCGGCTTATCAAAAAAAGCTACTGATGACGCTCTTAGGAGTTACCCTGAATTTGATCAAGTCAGGCGAAAATTGATAGATGACGATGTCTTATTTGAAAATGTTGATGCAGTACATCAGTACAGAGGAGTTCCTATTGGCCGTATAGATGGAGTATATAGCCATTTCTGAAACGTGTTCTAAAAATAATTCTAGACTTCTTCAATTTTATAGATTCTGAAAGGAATAAAAATAGATCCCTCCCCACCTTCTCTTGCAACTGTTTTTGCAACCCTATTCAGCACTACTTGTTCTCCCTTCGCTTTTTTTAATGAGTAAATAGCTCCGCTAGACGTCTCTCTTAATGCCTTTTCCAGCTCGTATACAGTTGCTGCAACATAAAATGTTTTTCTTTTTACGCGTAATGGTGAATCTTGGTCACTATAATGTTCCTCTTCTTTTACAGGCGGTGTTTTTTCTGATGCAGCCATACTTTACACCTTCTTGATCTTTTTTTCAAATTTATATAAAGCCAATGGCAATGAATCTGTATGCAAGGAAAGCCCAAAATTAAAGCAGTCATTTTTGACATCGGTGGCGTGACGCTGAAGTGGGATGACAATATCGTCTACAGGCATATCGCTAAAATGACCGGCAAAAGCCAGAAAACAATTGTCAGGTCTGCTAAGCGCCACATGAAACGCTTTGACAAAGGGCTCATCAGCGAAACAGAATTCTGGAAACTGGTCGGCAGGGACATCTGCTGCAGGGACTCCATAAGCGGGTTGTGGGAGGAACATTTCCAGCGTTATGCAAGAAGGAACGAAGATGTTATATCAGCCATTAAAAAACTGAGAAGATCCGGCTACAAGGCCGCCACTATCACAAATGTTATCCAGCCCCACTACAGGTACAACAAAAGAAAAGGCTTGTACAAGCTTTTTGACAAGGCCTTCACATCCTGCAACTTGCATATGCGGAAGCCTGAAAAGCAGATATACCTTTATTCTGTGAAGCGCCTCGGTGTCAGGCCAGAGGAATGCCTTTTCATAGACAACCAGAAAGAGAATGTCGCAGCTGCTAGAAAGGCTGGCATGAAAGCTTTGGTTTTTCGGAATGCGGGGCAGATGAAGAAACAGCTCCGGTTGTTGGGTGTGAAAATATGATAGCAGTTGCCGTGAAAGACGTATTTTTTGCTGCGAAAATAACAGAAACAGCGGGCAAGCTTGATAAAAAAATAGTTTTTGTCGCTGATGATAAGGATTTGGTCAAATTTGCAAAGAAGAAGCCTGAACTGATAATTGCAGACCTCAACGCATTCTCTATAGGTGCCTTGAAAAAAGTAAAGAAAAAAGATACTATAGTAATCGGTTTTCTTTCTCATGTCCAGACAGACCTGAGAAAAGAAGCAGAGAAAGTCTGTGATGTCGTCGTGACCCAATCAGAATTTACAAAGAAGCTGCCAGATATCCTTTCAAAAATCTAAGATCTCCACATTTGTTACTGCTTTCTCAATAAACGCCTGAAAATCAATATTCTTCTCAAATTCTTCCAGCTCTTCCCTTGTGCTCCTGGTCACCGGGTGCTCGGCAACAAAAGCAGAACAGCAGTCATTGTAGGGCAGGATTGAGGTTTCATACGTGCCTATCTGCTCCGCGAGCTTTATGATGTCTTTCTTGTCGTAGCCGATCAACGGGGCGATTACTGGCTTTTTGCTGACAGAATAGATAACGTCTAAGTTGTCCAGAGTCTGTGACGCGACCTGTGCAAGATTGTCGCCTGTGACAAAACCTTTTGCGTTTTCTTTTTCTCTTATTTGTTCTGCTATCATGAACATTGCACGGCGATAAGCCAGCATCCTGTATTCAGCCGGCACATGCTTGATGATTTCTTTTTGCATATCAGCAAACGGGACGACGATGAGCTTTGTATGACCATTGTATGCTGCAAGCTTTTCAGCTAACTGCAAGATTTTTTTCTTGACTGAATCCTGATATAAAGTATAATTATGGAAATGGATCAGGACGCATTTGCATCCCCTTTTCATGGCTAGCATTGCTGCGACAGGAGAGTCAATACCGCCTGAGACAAGTGCAATCACTTTCCCTGTTACCCCGACAGGCAGGCCGCCAAGCCCCTGATAAATTTCAGAATAGATGTAGGCGGACCTGTTGGTGATCTCTATATTAATGTCAAGTTCCGGCCTGCTGAGG
>JACQNX010000024.1 GCA_016202875.1 Candidatus Aenigmatarchaeota archaeon
CAAAAATATAGTGCAAGACATAACTTTTTAGACTGATATTATAGTTATGTCTTCACATATAGTAAGGACAATAAGTATTATTTCCAAATAGTATTGTCCTATACTATAAAACCGTGACAACTAAAAAATAACGGCGGTAATCATGGAAACCATAACAAAACTTCCTGAGAAGAAGGGACTAATAGGGGCGAGGGAGATAGCTGCCGCAATCAAGACAGGCAAAATAAAAAGAGTCGTCATTGCCAACAACTGCCCTGATTTCTTGGTCCAACGGCTGGAAAAGGTGAAGGTAGAAAAATTTGAAGGAAGTCAACGTGAACTGGGCACAAAGCTGGGAAAGCCGTTTGCTGTTGCGATGGTGGGATATGAAAGCTGAACATCTATAAATGCGTCAGATGACAAAATAACACTGCAAGAGGCACATAAATGATGCAAATGAAAAAAGATTTATTAACAGGGATTGGAAACGGCATACTTCTCATTGTTGTATTTTTTCTTCTTGGATATTTAATTGAGCCTGTGTTATCTGTAAGCTCTGATATCCGGGTTGTTATAGGCATAATTATTATTCCTGCATTGATTTTATCTGCTGAATTTCTGATAACGAAATCAAACAAAAAAAGGCCGCATCTGCTATTCTATGCCGTTAGCTATATAATTTTCCTTGCGTTGCTAATTATAATGATTGCCCTATCTGTAAGGCATTTTGTATAGTGATATCATGAAGTTGCACAAACATTCCAAGCTTCTCTCGAAAACAGAAATCTATGAGGTGTTTTCAAGATGAAAGTTGTTCTAGACCAGAATTCCATTGAAGTGATAAACCTTTTTCAAAATCTCACTGACGCAACAGTGATAGACAGCATTAGCGAGGATGGTGAGATTTATTTTGTCGTGGCTGAAGGACAATATGGTCTTGCTGTAGGAAAAGGCGGCATGAAAATCAAACATGCAGAAAACGTCTTCAAGAAGACCATCAAAGTCCTTGAATACTCGGAGGACATGGAGACATTTATAAAAAATATAATACCTGAGGCACAGGAAATAACAATAAACAGCAAACTGATTTTTGTAAAGGTAAGGCCTGCTGACCGCGCGCGCGTCATAGGCAAGAACGGCAAGAACATACGAATAATAAACAAATTCCTGCAGCGGCTCTTTGATATTGAGGAGCTGAAGGTGAAGTAGCTGTAACGAAATTTTCGAAACCCCAACGGAATCAAAAATTTATATATACACACCAGAAGAAAATATAAAAATGCTGGATAAAGCATTTAGTGCGATTACAGACGCTATAACTCACATAGACTTCTACGGGCTTATACTTCCCCTGCTTATCTATACGCTTCTTATAGCTGTGTATGGAATTTTCATCTGGGCGTTTTATAAATCAATTTCCAAGCGCGATCTTTTTCACATGGAAATAAAAGACCATAGAAAACAGTGGCAGATAAAGGCAGGACACACACTGAAGTACATTATTCTATTTCCATTACTTATATTCCTCTGGTTCGCAGCCCTGACTATAATTTTATTTTTCCTTTCCAAGTCGCAGAGTGTACAGAACATACTTCTCATGTCAATGGCAATGATAGCTGCTGCCAGAATCAGCGCTTACTACAAAGAAAGCCTCTCCGAGGACATAGCAAAAATTCTGCCGCTGGCAGTGCTGGCAATATTTGTTGTTGATTCGACGTTCTTCTCTCTTTCGCAGACACTTTCAAGGTTTTATGAGGCAACATCGCTGACAACACTTCTGGTCAACTACCTTCTTTTTACTATTATTCTGGAATTTGTTTTAAGGGTATTGTTGAATTTTAAGCAGCATTTTAATGGCGCCAGAAAGAAGGAGCCTATAATTCAGGGCAAATCAAAAAAACAGAAGAAAGGCCCGTAGCCTAGTTTGGTTTTTACTTTGGATTCCAGCACTCTTTTCATTTTTATACTTTACTCCCGAATTAGAAGGAGTAATAGGAAGTAATACTTGGAAGAAGGTCTTTCATCCCTTTCTTTGGGGTATGCAAAGACCTTTCTTTCGGGAAAGAAAGGGATCTGTATGGCAGGAGAGTTCGGCGGACGGAAATTGAAACGAGACAGGAACAGGTTTCGCTGGAAGAAGTCAGATTACAGGACACGGGTTTTGAAGCTGAAGGAGAAGAAGGACCCGCTTGAGGGGGCGCCGCAGGCGCGCGGGATTGTTCTCGAGAAAAGAATTGTGGAGCAGAAGCAGCCCTCTTCCGGGCTGATCAAATGCGTGTCTCCTGATACTCGCATTTTAATTGCAGATGGTTGCTATCAAGAAATAGCTAATATGAAAGGTACATGGAATGAGGTGAATATTCTTACATACAATATTGATAAAAAGGGGGTTTCTACGTCGAAATTGGTTGATTATTTTTCATTAAACGGAAATGATGGACCAAAAGCACTCAGAATAGAGGGCGAAACAGGGAGATTTTTAATTGCCACGGAAGACCATCCTATTTTTACAGCAAAAGGAAAAATTCCATTAGGTGATTTGAAAATTGGTGATAAAGCCGCTGTTTTACCTGAAAATCCTGTTAAATACGAGCCAACAGAAAAGACGATTATCACAGATGACGATATAAAAATCAGTGCCTCGAATTTTGACACCGTACGTGTGCATTCTGTAATTGCCGATTTGCATGAAAAGGGCATTCTTCCTTTAAAATTCAGTAATAGAAAACTTGTAACCATTCTCAGACTTATGGGACATATTTATGGCGACGGGACATTATCATTCAGAAAAGTAGGAAAATACTATCAATTTAAAATAATTGCGTCTGGTAAAAAAGAGGACTTAGAAATTATAAGAAGAGATATTGAATCCTTGGGATTTCACGTTTCGAAGATAAATGAGCAGTATAGGGAAAGCACAGTTACAGTAAAAGGAAAAAGTAGAACGATAAAAGGTACAAGTTGTACAATAGTAAGCTCGTCAGCATCGTTATTTTTACTTTTTAAAAGCCTCGGCACTCCCGTTAATAATAAAACCAATTCTGACGTGAGAATACCTGCATGGATCAAAAAGGCATCTCTATGGGTTAAGAAGGAGTTCATCGCCGCTTACTTTGGCAGTGAACTAGACAAACCGCGCGTATCTCTTAAATCTGAGACATTTCAGCAACCCTGCCTGGCGATTAGCAAAAGGGAAGATTTATTAGAAAGCGGCATGAATTTTGTAGGAGATATAAAAGAAATATTAAATCAGTTTGGTATCAAGATCTCGACAATTAAAACAAGAGAGTTTTCTACCAGAAATGACGGTACAAAAACAATACAAATAAGGCTTTACGTATGTTCTAGAATAGACGACCTTCTGAAACTCTTTGGAACAATAGGCTACAGATACAGCAAGGAAAGAGAAACACTTTGCAGATATGCTTATCAATATCTGTCATTAATGAAAATAGAAGTCGAGCGGTGGAAACAGGCATATAATAGGACGCAAACGCTCAGAAAAGATGGTTTGAGCATGGGAAAAATTCTTAAAAAACTGCATTCTGAAGGGCTCACATTTGTCAAGTACAGCAATATAAATTATTGGATTTCTTGCGGGGTCAAGAACATAGGCCTGACTGGCAAATCGGTTAAAAGGCAGAAATTCTCAAGCTGGGTTAAAAACGCATCAAATAATCTTGGTGATGGCATGGTCTGGGAGACTATCACAAAAATTAAGGAAGTAGAAAATAAAGTATTCTTAGATTTTACTACGCAAAATGACGACCATAATTTTTTTGCAAATGGCTTTTTAACAGGAAATTGCGTACGCGTACGCCTGATAAAGAACGGCAAGCAGGTCACTGCATTCGTGCCGCGCACAGGCGCGATCAATCATGTCGCAGAGCATGACCAGGTTACAATAGAAGGCATGGGCGGGTCGCAGGGCGGAGCTGTGGGCTCTATTCCTGGCGTGAAGCACAGGGTTTTCAAGGTGAATGATATTTCTCTTGAAATGATCAGGACAGGCAGGAAGCAGAAGGCTACGAAGTGATGAGAGATGAATTATGAAAGAACAGTACAAGAATGGGTTGAAGAAAAGAGAAGAGAAGGTTTACCTGAAGAGACTGCCTATAGTGCTGTAATGTGGGATATTCGAAAGCTTGAAACTACTGCGAAAGGAATGGCTCGCAAATCCAGACCTATTGATAAAAAAATGCTACAGGAATTGAAAAAATATGTTGAAACGTATGGCTTTCAAGAAGATGGAACATGGTACTTTAGAGCTAGCTGGATGACTACAGAAACACGTGAAGCGCTCGCGGCAGCAGGTTATATTGAAAAAATAGGTAGTGTAAAAGATTTACAGAAATTAGGCGTATCCCATTCGCATGGATTTAAGACTTCCAGTAATCTGTTTTACAGAGTTAATAGAGAAACAATTTAAAATTTAGGGTGATGATAAATGGAAAGACGAAGGAAAAATATTGATGAAAATGATGAAAGGAAAAATTTAGAAAGAGGACGCTATCGGAGACGAGATGATAATACAGAAGGCGAAAAGA
Organism: Candidatus Aenigmatarchaeota archaeon; assembly: GCA_016202875.1. GTDB lineage: Archaea > Aenigmatarchaeota > Aenigmatarchaeia > GW2011-AR5 > GW2011-AR5 > JACQNX01. Next base: position 4,527 of record JACQNX010000024.1, read on the forward strand.
AATTCTCCAGGCCAAGGGCACCAAGAAAACCTGCAAAACCGCAGCAAAGAAAAGAGAGGATGAAATTTAATGTAAAGCTCTTTGGGCGATGGGACAGCAATATAGAGGTGATGGACCCGAGCCTGAAAGGGTACATAAACCTTGAACCCAGGGTACTGCCGCGTTCAGGCGGCGTGCACCGCGGCAGGTTTCACAAATCAAAGATGCACATTCTTGAGAGGCTTGCGCTTAAGCTTATGGTCTCAGGGCATACGGGAAAAAAGCACAAACTTACTTCTGGCAAATTCGGCGGCGCTTACATGAATGTGCTCGCAGTAATTGAAGAGGCGCTGGACATAATAGAAAAGAAGGAGAACAAGAATCCTATTGAGGTGCTGGTGAGGGCAATAGAAAATGCGTCTCTGCGCGAGGAGGTCATCTCGTACCAGCTGGGCAGCATCATGGCACGCGAGGCTGTAATAACAGCGCCACAAAGGCGCGTGGACAAGACGCTGAGATATTTTGCTCAGGCTGCATACAGGGCAGCATTCAACAAAAAGAAGGTCACAAGCCAGGCCCTTGCAGACGAGATCCTTGCCGCCTACAAGGGAAGCACAGACAGCTTCGCGATCAAGGAGAAAGACAGGGTAGAGAGGGAAGCAATGGGTGCCAGGTAAATGTAAATAGAATTTTGCTTATAAACATTCCAAAATTTGTTGCTAACTCTGAACTAGGTTAAAAGCTTAAAAAGACTTCTAAATTATAGATTTTCATGGATAAACAGTCATATAGAGACCCAAAAGCGCATCTGGATGATTCGCTTTACGCAAAAATAATGTTAATTGGGGCTGAAATAGCATATGCATATCGAGATTGCCCTGAAATACAAGATGATAGTCAGCGAAGGGCTAATCAGGCGTTACTTACAATGAGAGCGATATATCAATCTGAAGGCAGACGTTTACATGATACTTATTCAAATCAGGAATTATTTGACAAAATGTTTGATATATTTTTCACTTTTTCTGGATTAGATAAATTCAAACCGTTCTTACAGTCTGTTTAGACTGTTTTATCAAATCAAGCCATTTATTCTGTCCAAGTTGTAAATCTACCCCACTCGCAAATTCCTTCTTGATAGCCTTTCTATATCTCGGCCTTCTGAAATCATTGTATACTGAATGACATAAGACATTGGAAAGGCAGTTGCACTACTATTCGCCAAAGAAGACACAGATAAGTAATTTGTCTGAATTAAACAAACCTATTTTAATCTTTGCTGACATTAGTTGAAGAGTCAATGGCATGAGACGTCATTTTCTGGCGTTCTGTTAGAAATAAAAACATCATAGAAGAGAGAATAAGAATGGAGGATTAACATGGCAAAAGACAAGACAGAGATGATAAAGGAGATAATGCACAGGCCTGCGAATATCAGGAATATAGCTATCGCTGCCCATATTGACCATGGAAAATTTTAGAGAATACCTCTAGAATCCAAATAGACAACGCTAACTGACAGCTTAGTCGCGGACGCGGGCATGATCTCAGAAGAGCTTGCTGGAACACAGCTCTTCACGGATTTTGACAAGCAGGAGCAGGAGAGAGGCATCACTATCTTTGCCGCAAACGTAAGCATGGTGCACGACTTTGAAGGACAGGACTACATCATCAACCTCATAGACACGCCCGGGCATGTGGACTTCGGCGGCGACGTGACAAGGGCTATGCGGGCTGTGGATGGCGCAGTAATATTAACAGATGCAGTCGAGGGTGTGATGCCGCAGACTGAGACAGTACTGAGGCAAGCGCTGCATGAACGAGTCAAGCCTGTGCTCTTTATCAACAAAGTGGACCGACTCATAAGAGAGCTGAAGCTCACGCCTGAGCAGATGCAGGAACGTTTTGTTTCAATAATAAGACAAGTCAATCTGCTCATCCAGAAGTATGCGGAAAAGGAATTCGCCGAGCGATGGCTCGTGAAAGTGGAGGACGGCTCTGTTGCTTTCGGCTCGGGTTACAGGAAATGGGCCATCAGCGTGCCTTACATGAAGCAGCATAATATTTCTTTCAAACAAATAATCGAGCTTTCTTCCCAGCAGCGGGACAGCGAGCTCGTAAAAATGGCTCCCCTGCACAAGATCGTGCTTAACATGGTTATCAGGCATCTTCCAAATCCTGAAGAAGCGCAGAAGTACAGGATAAGCAAAATATGGCACGGCGATCTCGAGTCGGATATAGGGAAAAGCATGCTTGCCATGGACGAGAAAGGGCCGCTTGCCATGATCGTCACAAAAGTGGTGCCAGATCCTCATGCAGGCATAGTGGCGACTGGAAGGATTTTTTCCGGAACACTGAGAAGAGCGCAGGAAGTCAAGCTTATAGGGCAGCACGTCACGCGGCGCGTGCAGCAGGTTTCGGTCTACAAAGGGCCGCAGAGAATACAGATGGAGGAGATTGTTGCTGGCAATATTGTTGGCGTTGTTGGTTTAACAGATGCATTTTCTGGCGAGACTGTATGCGAAGCTGAGAGGGAGATAGAGCCATTTGAAGCGATAAAGCATATTTTTGAGCCTGTGGTCACGAAGAGCGTAGAAGCCAAAGACCCCAAGGATCTGCCAAAACTCATCATGTTCCTGAAACAGGTGAGCAGAGAGGACCCCACACTTGCCGTGAAGATCAATGAAGAGACAGGGGAGTACCTTATTTCCGGGCTGGGCGAGCTGCACCTGGATGCAAAAGTTGAGCGTCCCCTCAGGGACAAAGATATTGACATCATTGCTTCGCCGCCTATAGTAATATACCACGAGACTGTGCGGCAGCTGAGCCCTGAAGTTGAAGGCAAATCCTCGAACAAGCACAACAGATTTTATGTCACTATTGAACCGCTGGAGAAAGAGGTTTACGATGCTATTGCTGCAGGAAAGATAGAAACTGAAAATGTTAAAAAATATCTCAAAAATATCATTCCGAAAATTGTAGAGTATGGCATGGCGAGGGATGAGGCAAAAAAGATACAGGACATTTACAACCATAACCTGCTCATTGATTCAACAAAGGGTATTCAGTACCTCAATGAAACCATGGAGCTTATAATAGAGGCTTTCAGGAATGTCATGAATTCCGGTCCGCTCGCGCATGAACCGTGCTCAGGACTGAAGATAAAGCTCACAGACGCAAAGCTGCACGAAGATGCTATACACAGGGGGCCGGCACAGGTGCTGCCTGCGATAAGCGACGCAATCAAGCAAGCAATGTTGCATTCAAAACCCACTCTGCTTGAACCGGTGCAGACCATCCGCATCGACACGCCTGAAGAAATAATGGGCAGTGCCATGAATCTTGTCCAGAACAAAAGAGGGCAGGTTGTGGATGTCAAGACAGAGCTGGGCGCTGCAACAATACAGGCAAAGCTGCCTGTGGCAGAGATGATAGGATTTGAGTCGCAACTGAAGAGCAATACAGGCGGCAAGGGCTTTTACTCGCTCATAGACGTGACATTCGAGAAAATACCTGAAGAGCTGAAGGACCCTACAATCAAGAAGATCCGGCAGCGCAAGGGGCTTGCGGACACGCAGGTCTAATCTGCAAATTCTCGTATGTGATTTAAAACAGCTTCCGATGTTCTTTCAAGAAAACAAAAGTATATATATTTTCATAGTATCTCTATAAGCATGGATAGGGATTGTGATAGAGGAGGTTGCAGAGACCGTGACGGAGGCCCGGATTATTGCGCATTGCCCGATGGAGTAGATTATAATCCGCGACGCAGATATCTTTTTAGTGAAAATAGTCCCGGCCCATTTATAGTGGGCCTTGTTGCCATTGGGGCCTACGAACTTGTATCCGAATTGGAAGCCGGAAGCCCCCGACTACATCAAGCTATTGAAAAAGCCCAAGCTTTGATTGATGTGCTCTTTCGCTGAATTTGTCATGGTTTTTGTGACATTGCAGAACGCGAACAAACGAGTAATGGAATGCAACACGGGTTTAAACGTTTTCTGCCGCAAAAACTAGCATGGATCACCCCAGTTGGTGGACCTCAAAAGAAATAAATGAACACAACAGGCTGATAAAAGCCCTCGAGAGGGGTCACCCCCAAGGCATAGTCAGGGCTTATCTAGACATGGGACAACTCGAAGAAGCAATAGAGTATACTGAGAGAATGGGTCCGCATGGCGCTGTCATACTATGGGTCGATATGTGCAGGGGTGATATTGCACATAGAGTAGCTCACAAATTCGGGATTGACACGTCTTACGTCAACGGCCTCATAAGACTTAGCAAAAGGAGATATGAGGAGCAAACAAGGCGCGAAAATGCGCGGTATGACGATTCATGGTTCGTTCCTGGCGACTGCTGAGCGCATATTCTTGTTCTGTATGAAGAGTTGCAGAGCCCGAACAAACGAGTAAGAAGAGCTTCTATTCTGCTTCTGGAAGGACTGGAAGATACTTTCAGAATCCGTCTGGGAAAAATCAGAATAGTCTATACGATTTTATGGGGAGAGAAAGCAATAATAGTCTCAAGAATTGAAAAGAGGGGCACTGTTTTCGATTAGCTAAAGCGTATCGTTTGCCTTTTTCTGTATTCGTCCAAAGCTTCCTTGACGGCTTTTTTGTCTTCTTTAGTTGCCTTTTCGCTTTTGAGGATACGCACTTCTATAGAAATGAGCTTTGTCTTAATATCCTCTATTTCCTTCAAAAGACCTGCAGTTTGAAATAACATTTTAATCATTTTCCATCTAAATTAATCTGACAGCCACTGTCTTTTATCGATTTCAGTGCCTTTTGATAGAGCGCTTCCAGTTCCTTGTCTGGAAAAGCTCTTTCTGCGACAGGTTGCATATTCTCACTCTCTTACTCTCATTCTCTTATTTACTTATTCCTGAATACATATATAAAACCTCTAACTCCTTCTCAAGCTTATAAGAGTTGTGTTTATAGGAAAAATATGTCACCAAGAGAATATACGAATTCGTGGAATGATCTAAGAAATCATCCAATAAGAACAGCTATTTGGTGTGGTTTAGCAGCGTTTACAGTGGTAACTGTTGGGCTATTAGCAACAAGAAGAAAAGAGGATGGATACAAAACCGATGATCCAATGCACCCTTATCCAGGAGTAACAGAGCGTGATTTGCGAGCCATCATTGAGATTGCTAACATATCATTACATTAGAAATTAGCTTTTGTAATCGTCTCCAAAAATTTTGCACGTTTTATCATAAAAAGTCATGGTGTCTGGTCTGGAACTTTTTTTATTCCAACCCGTTCTGCATTTGTCTTGTTTCTTTTTCTGTCACGCTTGACAAAGTTGTGATGAGTTGTCCATCCGTCAATAATGTCATTACCAGACTCAAAGCTGCCAAAGCCTCGCATAGTTTTGTACCGCGCATTGAACTCACTGTTTGTGCTTTCTGTTGAATTGTTGTTATGCTTGTGCCAGAAGCCTTTTGATGTTTGATCGTCAGCGTCAGGAAAACATTTTGCGATTTTCTTCGGATAGCCTTTGTATCCGTCATGTGTTACTGATTTTGGATTTCCAGATTTTTTCGCCTTGCGAAAAAGCTTGCCAGCATTGCTGGCTTTCCTGTTGTCTGACAAAACAGTGCTTATCACAAAACCCCGTTTTTTGTCCTTTACAAGCCACAAATAACCCTTTTTGCCCTTTACTTTCACAAACTTCTCGTCAACACTCCATTTGCCAGACAAATTAGGACGCTTCATGCTTGTAAATTTTTCTACTCGCTTTGAATATTTTCGTGTCCATAACAATATGCACACATCGGATACGCTTACGCCAAAAAGTCTCCATAGCACCCATGCGGTCTCACGAAAAGAAATTCCTGAATAGTAAAGTTCTATTCCAGCTGAGACAATTTCTTCATGATTCTTCATTTTCCAGAATCCGTCATCTGGTGTTGTAAAAGAACCACATCTCTCACATTGGTAATATTTTTTGTCACCTAATTTGTTGTGACGAGTTGCGCGATACTTTGTTTTTGTATAATGACATTCATGACACATTACAAAATCAAGTTCTGGCATATCAACACTCAATAAACATACACTCATGTTTGTATTAATGTGCTTCGCTAATATTTATTTGTTACGAAGACTTAGCAATCTCTTATAATAGCGTATAAAGGAGGCAATAAAAATGAAAAAGTTAGAAAGAATTGCAGATGGTCTTTACGTTAGCGATGCTACTAGAGCACTTCCTTTTAGACTTGCAGAAGATGTATTTGCAAACTATTATATGCCATTACGACCAGGGTCTTTTGAAACTAATTATATTGGTACAATACTTGTTGAAGCTGCAAGAAAAGAAGGTCAGTGGGTTGGTATGTCTATTGAAAAGTTAACAAGCCAGATGGCTGAAGAATTTGTAGCATTTGGTAAAGGAACGCAATATGAAGCGCCGACACAACCACTGCCTGAAGAAGAAACGGAAAGACGGGCGCAAAGAGCATCTAGACTTTCATCACATATGTTAGATCCAAAAACAGCAACTTCTCAAATACTAGAAATGCAGTCCAATGGGTACCTTGACATTGTTGAACAAGGAAGACAACTTGTTTTTTTACCAACACGAGAGTTTGTTGGTGCTGTGTATAATTTTGTTCCTGGCAGCAAAAGCGGCTATAATTAGGGCTATTACGATGGCAGCCATGAGGACAATATTGATGTTTTCTGTTTCAGCTGCCTCGGGCTCCTGCCTCTCAGCCTCCTTCTTGCCTGCTTCCTCCTCCAGTTCACAGCTGCTTAGAGGTCTCCACCCCGCAGGCACGTCGCAGGGCGTTTTGTACTCCAGGCAATGTGTCCCATTAGTCGCAGGCGTGTTGACCTGTATGCATATGCGTGGCTCTGTCCTGTTTGTTTTCGTTGCTGTTTCTGGCTCTTTCGCTGGTTCTGGCGCGCCTGCTATCGCAAAGACCGAGAAGTGTGTTGTGGCCGCAGCATAAAGGTAAGAATCTGCGCTGTCTTGTATGAGATTAGTCTCAAGAGCAAGCCATGTATTGTTGTCCTGCCTGAACAATTTCACAGTTGTGCTGTTGATACTGTTCGTGGCAATCCAGGTTTTTGGCACATGGAACGTTATTGTGGCTGAGCTGAAAGCTGGCGTGAAGTCTCTGGGCGTCATAGAAATAAACTGGTAGACAATGCCAG
>JACQNX010000023.1 GCA_016202875.1 Candidatus Aenigmatarchaeota archaeon
TGAAAGCAGCGGTTTTCTTGCCGCTGTTGATAAATTTAAATAAAAATAATATTCGGGAATTTCTCATAAAGTTATCACAAGCATGTCTTTTTCTATTTTTGGCTTCTTGGTCTGGCCTATTTGCACAAGCTCAATCAAGCCGTAATTCTCGAGTATCTTCATGTCTCTTGAAATAGATTCTATCGGCCTATTAACTAATTTAGCTATTTCTCCAACAGTCTCGGGCTCTTTTGTTTTTATTAATTCCAAGATTTCTTTTCTTGCGGGTGTAAATATTTTTTCTACAATATCACTTTTGAGTTCAATAATGAGAACCCTGTCCGGAGTCATCTCAGGGTTTTTTATTGAAGCATCCAATAGTAAGTTAAATAGCTTCACAGCGCTTGTGTTTGTCTTCTTTTCACTCATATTTACCGCCTTCTTTAGTTCTTCTATAAATTTCTGCCCATTTCTCAAAATTTTCTATTACTTCTTTTTTCCACTTGTTGAATTCATATCTGTAATCGTCTTTCCTCTTATTTTCCAGATATTTCAACTTTGTTGATATCCAAAATCTCATCACATGCAGGCCTTTATGCGCTGTATCAATTCTGAAAACATCCTCTGCCTTACCGTCAATCAGCAATGCAACATTTATGGCAAAATGTACTATTCTCTTCTTTTCTTTTATGAATCTGACATCGATTCTTATGTCATTCTTTATCAGGCTGTAGTGTTTTTCTTTCCGCATAGTGTTGCCTGTTTATTAACTTTATATAGCAATTAACATATAAAGTTAATTATTTAATGTTTATCTCCCAAGTTTCGCCTCGATGTCATCCAGCCGCTCGTTGATTTCCCTGAACCGCCTTTCCAGGAGTTCCATGATCTCCTCGTGCGGTGGCCTGTCGTATTCGCGTGGCCCGGATCTCTCATGCCTCTCATGTCTTTCGTGTGGTAGCATATACTCACCTCCTTTTCTATATGTAAGAGGAACTCTGCGACCTGGTCATTCTGTGCGCATAGTCCCATGCTTCTAATCTTATAGCCATCTCTTCCTGTGTCCCTTCAAAGCATCTTCTGTAAGCTGCCTCATAGTCTCTCCATACTCTTTGTCTTTCTCTATGTTTTGCTGCAATCCAGCCTCCAACATATCTTATCATTTTCATACAACAACCTCCTTTTCAATTTCGGGTTTCATATGATATTATGGTATGTAAAACTATTTAAAGTTTCTAGTTTCATATAATACTCGAAATATATGCCTCTGTTTGAAGATATTGTCCACAAGGCCCTGTCAAGCGAGATACGAAGGGACATCCTGATGAGCCTCGCAAAAGGAGAAAAGTACCTCACAGAAATTGCCAATGAAATAGGCAAGAAGCCCCAGACAACAGATTTCCATCTCAGCCTTCTGGAAGAGATCGGGCTTGTAGGAAGTGAGATGAAGGAAGGCAAAAAATACTATTCTCTTAGGGATAAAAGGATACTCGAATTCTTGCGCCATCACAAACCAATTCCATCTGCCCTGCACCCAAAGCCGCCGCATGAGATCATGATCGATATGTGGGAAGACATAAAAGAAAGGCTGGACCGGATTGAGAAGAAGATTGATAAATTGGCAAAATAGACCCTGTTTCTGCAACAGAAACCATAAGCTTAAGAATATTTCGGAGATATCTCAGTCGGTAAATATGACGAATATAGTGAGTGGTGTAGTAAAATGAACAGCATGTTAGAAAGATTAAGGAGCATAACAAATTACCAAGTAGAAACTTTGTCCAACGGCGCAAAACTTATTACACACTACAGATCTGGTTTAAGTGTTAACATTTCTATCAAATTCGATTACGGAACTGCTTACGAGGTGCCTGAAAAAAGACAAGCAGCGCACTTCGCAGAGCACATGATGTTCAGAAAAGGTCCGAGAGAGCTCTATAGAAGACGCCAGGAAGAGCTTGAACATTTATCAGCAAACGGTATTAATGCGACGACTAGTTTTGAATACATAGGTTTGGGAAATAGCAACACATTTGTCACGTTGCCTCGTAATGCTCCAAAACTTCTAAGATTAGTCGGAGATATGATATACGATGATAGGATAGAAGACGAATTCCTTGAAGCAGAGCGACAGATAGTTCTCAGAGAGGTGATGCCAAAACAAGTATCTGAGCACTATGCTTTTTGCAGAGAAATTGATGCGGCATTATGGGGGGCACATCATCCATATTTTTTAGCCGGGGATCCCTGCGTAGATAATGTAAAAAGACTTTCACAAGTTGATGTAAGAGAAGTATTTGAATATTTGGGCGGAAAGAATGTAGTGGTCTCTATTGTTGGTCCTTATGACCAAGAAACATTGCAGGCAGCACGGGAAGTATTTGGCACAAAATATTGCACAAAACAAAAAAGACATATAGAGAATCCCTCAGTGCCGGAAGAAGAGCGGATTTTAAAAGCTGAATTAAATGATGTAAGTACGCCGTATGCAAAAGTTATATTCAGATTGCCGGAGGACCGCCATGAAGATACAACTAAAGCACATGTGTTAGCACAATATTTAGATGATTCGTCGAAACTACAAAGGAGGTTGCGTGATGAAGGTGGATTATGCTATGGAGTTGGTACAACATGCTTTGAATTGCGAAAAGGGTCTTCTTTTGGGGTACAAGCCACTAATTTCAATGAAGGTGATGGCGAAAAGGCTGTTGCTGCAATAAAGGAAGAATTAGAAGAACTAAAAGACGGGAAAATAGATCAACTGTTGCTAGAAAGAAGAAAAGAAGAAGTAGAGCATAGTGCTATAACGTACGAATCAGCAAAGCAAAGCGCAGACATATTTTCAACAGTAGAATTATTTGGCGTACTAAATCCGTACGATTTTGTAAGTACTACGCAGAATGTTACAGCAAAAGATTTACGGCGTTTAGCGCGGACTTATTTTAATAACCCAGTTATTGCCATTGCTTTACACAAAAACACGTAGAAATAACTGCTTCTATTCGCGGATTGCTTCTCATCTCTTGCTCTGCTGTTTCGTCCTTCTTGGCCCTGCAGAACTGCGAGAAGGCTTGTGAGGCTCTGTCCTTCTTGCATCAGAGATGAGCAGCGTCCTGTCGTAATCTAGATAAATATTTTTCAGTGCACTGTCCTTGTAGAAGTTTACCAACGCATTGGCTATGGCTGTCCTAACAGCATCAGCCTGGCCCCAGATGCCGCCGCCTTTCACAGTGACATCTATATTTACGCCTTTCATCTGCTCCTGCGCGAGCATGACCGCCTCCTTTATCCTCATCTGCCTGTAGCGCGGCTGGATGTTATCAAGAAGGACGGCATTAATCCTGATCCTCCCTGTGCCCTCTCTGATAACAGCGCGGGCTATGGCTTTCTTCCTTTTTCCGTCTGCTATGAGAACCTTTTTCTTTTTCTTCTTTGCCTGCTGTGGCTGTTCTGGCATTGCTGAGCCATGGTCTTGGTCAAATTTCTTCGTATTATGCTTTGCATCTTTCTGTGTTGTTTGAGATTCTGCCATAGTTTTCATCTTCTTTAGTTTCTGCCTTTCAAAAGTGTTATCATTCTCGCCATCCCAGTTGTTTGGCTAGCGTGCCGATAGTAATATAATCGGTCTTGACATGTTTCACTGCAGCTTGTTCGCCTTTTTCATTGTCAGGGTTGCCGATCTCAACGCGGAGTTTCTTGAGCGCATTCCTGCCTTTTTTCGTTTTCGGCAGCATGCCCCTGATTGTCCGCCTCACAATCATGTCAGGCCTTCTGGGATAAAACGGGCCATGCTGCGGGCTTCCTATTGCCTTGAATCTCAGGTAATGTTTGGTTATCTGTGTCGGGTTGCCTGTTATTATGACGTTTTCTGCATGGACGATTTTGACGTCCTGCCCCGACAACAGCTTTTTCGCTGTAGACGAAGCCAGCCTTCCCAGCACAGCATTGGTTCCGTCTATGATCATGCTAATCTCTCTCTAATTCATTATAACGAGATAAGGACAAAGCGGTTTCTTTCTAATGGCAAGTCTTTGTCCAACGTACATGCCTTGAATCTGTACATCGTGAAAGACAAAATGCTGTAACCCATTGCATGTTTTCAAGTACACGTGATTATTGTAAGGTTCTTTTTCATCACGCCTTATCAAGTCTATTTCTCCTTCTGACAAAGAGCCGAATACCAAAAAAAGAAATGCATCGCCTATCTTTGAAAAGTATCTCATGCCACAACCCTCGCCTTTTCCTTTAGTTCCAGCAGCAGCTCAAGCGGGAAGCACTTGCCGCCCGCATTTTCAATTTTCTTCCGCGCATCTGCTGAGAACTGCCATGCATAGACATTCACAGGCTTTGAGATTTCGCCCATGCTCAGCACTTTGCCGGGCACAACCAACGTATCGCTCTTCTTTGCAGCTTTGTCAAGCTTGATGAGGTTCACAGCGCCCTTACTCCTGCGCGGTTTCGCGAGATGCTTAGCTAAACGTGCATATTCTTTGTTTCTCTTGAGCTTCTTGATCAGCGCTTGCAGATTCGGATCTGTTGGTCCTGTTGGGTGAGGCATCACTGATCACATCTCACATAATACTGGCGCATATCATGCTCCACATCCGGTGGTAAATCTTCAAATTTCAGACCTGTGAGATCAGCTAGTTTTTTCATGGCTTCATCCACATACTGTTTGTCTGTTCCTGCTGCGACTATCAAAACTTCATCCCATGGCAGCTCTTTCGAAACTGTCAATGTTCGTGTCCTGACGCCATTTTTTTCTTCACAAATATAAAAACGGACATTTTTCATACGTACCGGTGGCTGCAACTCAAATCTTCCGGAGTAACGGCTAAGCAAATCTGAAAGCTTTCCCCTGTAGTGCGACATCTTGATTTCCATATACATCCTCTTCACCTCTGCAGATATTTTTCCTTCAATTTCTTCAGCCAATATTTCTGCTTTTCTGTCAACTGTCGGCGCCGAATCTGGGCTTCTGCATTTCTTACGAAGTCCCTTTCCCATTCAGTAAGCTGTCTTGTCTTCAGTCTCCTTATAGCAGCTATTTCCAGCATTTTTTCTTCTTCTGGTTTAGGTCGCATATTCTCTCTTTTTGATCAAACTTTTTCACTTTATTTTTGTAATTTTAAAAAGTTTGAATGCGGGGAGTCGGATGTTCAGTGCACTGCGCTATTTCCCTGAGAGGGGAGATAGAGCGGTAAGAGGGGACCCTTCCCCTCTTGCGCCTTTGAACCGACGAAGGCACTAAGCCATAGGATCTTAAGTCTAGTCGAAGCCGATTTTTATTCGGTCCCTCCTACCCCTTTTCCAGGCTCGGGCATCCCCGCCTCTGTTTTTCTTTTATCGGGAAGTTTTATAAGATGCAATCATTTCAAAGCCTTCTTCACATCGCCTGCAAATTCGGATGCCCTCGCCTCTAAGACATCAAGAGCGCTTCCTACAATATCTGTTGCCGGAAGCCCGCATACACTTTCCACTGTAAAAATAAACGAAGTGTCATCGCTGCCTATATTCACGCCATCGCTCACTTCTGTGCAGCGCATGCACAGGATACAATCTTCTTCTCTTGCAACTTTGACTTTTCCATCCTTTTTCTCAAACACGCGGGTAGGACAAATGTCCACTATCTTGGTGTCTGCTTTTTCTGCATTCACCTTTACGATGGGCGCATTCCTGTAGCCTGTAATGGAAGCTTGCCACTTGGTGTGCTGCTTGCCCAACCCAAGCTGGGCTGTGGCATCAAATTTTACTGCCTGACCTTCCAGCAGCTCCACAAGCGGGATCTCCGCATCCGCTGGCATGACATCATCTGCGCTGGATTTCATATCCCCTGCTTTTACTACACAGGGTCCTTTTTTGTCAACAACCAGAACAACTTCACACTGCGAGCATCCTTTGCCCTTGCATTTGCACTCAGACTTCATATTGTAAACATCCCTGCTAAAAGTTAGGGGCACAAGTCCTGCTCTGTGCGCAAGGACCTCGTCAAAGAGTCCCGACATGTTCACTTCAAAGTCCACGAATTCAACAGCCATGGTAGGCACTTCATTGATCATGATTCTGCGAAGGGCGTTTGCAAAAGCCGGGCTAGCTCCTTCAAGAATAAATTTCAGTTTTGTCTCGCCTTTTTCCAAGATTTTTAGTTTCATGTTTTTACCTCACCTGTTGTTGTTATAGTGAAGCGAAGAAACTAATATACCGAATGTTTCTTTGCATGACTATAAAGACATAATTTCAATCCATGTAAACCTTTTATTGGGATTTTTTTGCTTTTCCTATCACTATATTGCATCTATCATGATGTACTAAACTCTACGACCGCGCCGGCCTCCTTTTTTGCGTATCCCATCATGGCTGATCGGCGTGATGTCCTCTATTGTCCCGATCCTGAACCCTGCACGCGCCAGCGCCCTTATGGCGGGCTGTGCGCCCTGGCCAGGGATCTTGCTCTTGTTCCCGCCAGGCGCACGGATGCGGATGTGCAGGTTTGTGACACCTGCAGCCTGGGCCTTTTCTGCGGCCTTTCTTGCCACCTTCATGGCAGTGAAAGGCTTGCCCTTGTTCATATCCTTGTCAGAGACCTGTCCTCCGCTCGCTATTGCAATGGTCTCTGCGCCTGTCACATCTGTGATGTGCACTATCGTGTTATTGATGGACGAAAAGATATGTGCAATGCCCCAGCGTTCTCTTGTCATTTTTATTCACCGGATTTTCTTGATCTCAAGTCTTTGAGCGCATCCTGGTGATGCCTCAGTCGCCGCTTATAAAACGGCCCAGTAAAAATAGCAAAAGGTTGTCTCTGTATACGGCTTAATTTTTCTTCATAATACAAAATCTTGTTGATGTGATATACTTCAGCACATGCTGTATCTTTTCTATATTCTGAATATGACACTCTCATTTCTTCCCACTCTCTTGCTTCACTATTGCTGTGGCCATCCTCGGCTCAAGTATTATGGTGTCTTCTTCTGCTGGCTCCACAATATAACTGGGCCAGAGCACCTTCCTGCCTGCAACAAACACATGGCCATGAACAATAAACTGTCTTGCCTGCATAGGCGTTGTCGCAATGCCTTTCTTGTGAATTAGCGTCTGGAGCCTTCTCGCAAGAATATCCTCCAGCCCTATTTCTAGGATGTCTTCAAGCCTGCTGCATTTAATGCCCATTTTGTTAACCTTGCCAAAGAGCATTTTTTCCTTTTCTTCATCGCGCCGTGCCTGCAGTTCTCTGGCGCGCTGGCGGAAATTTCTCAGCAAGGCTTCTGCTTTCCATATCTCCTTCTTCCTGCGCAGCCCGAAGTCCTGCCTGATTTTTCTTTCACGATCAAGTCGCACCCTGTCATAAGGCTTCTTCGGCGTCTCGTACTTTCTTGTTTGTTTTTTTGGGGCTCCCATTTTTAATCACCAATCTGATTTCCATACAGTTGTCTGAAAAACCTTTGTGTCGTGCCTGGGGGAAGATTATAAGTCTCAGCCGCTCTTCTGAAACCATGATCTGCTCCCTGGCAGATATATTCAACAAGTTCCA
>JACQNX010000025.1 GCA_016202875.1 Candidatus Aenigmatarchaeota archaeon
AGCAGAGATCTCTGCAGAGAGGCTGCAACTTTTTGGCGCTTCCTGGACAATGACTACGCGGCCTGTTTTTTTCACTGATTTTATGATGGTTTCTTCATCTAATGGCGAGAGTGTCTGCAGGTCGATTATCTCTATGCTGGCAGTTATGCCTGAAACAGCTTCCCTGACAGTTTTCATCATAGCTCCCCACGAGATAACTGTGATGTCATTTCCTTCCTGCAAAACTTCTGCATGCTCCAGCGGAATTGTGTACGCTTCTTCCGGCACATCTTCCTTTATTGCCCTGTATACGCGCTTGGGCTCAAAGAAGATCACAGGATCCGGGTCGCGGATTGCAGAGATTAGCAGGCCTTTTGCGTTATAAGGCCGTGATGGCATGACAACCTTCATGCCTGGCATATGGCAATAGTAGGCTTCTGGGCTGTCTGAATGATGCTCCAGCGCTTTGATGCCGCCTGAACATGGGACCCTCACAACAAGCGGGACATGAAACCTTCCCCTTGACCTGTTGCGGATGCGCGATGCATGATTGAGGAGCTGGTCAAAGGCAGGCGGCAGAAAGCCGTCAAACTGAATTTCTGCAACAGGCTTCAGTCCCATAACAGCCATGCCTATTGAGGTGCCGACTATGGCGGACTCAGCAAGCGGTGTGTCAATAACGCGGTCAGGAAATTTATTGAAAAGGCCTTCGGTCACGCGAAAAACGCCGCCGTTCACGCCTACATCTTCTCCTAATACTATAACATCGCTGTCTTTCTCCATTTCCTGATGGAGGGCAAGGTTTATTGCCTGCACCATGTTCATTTTTGGCATTCTATCTCCCTAGTATCTCATCTATTCTCTTCGCAAGCGCGAAGTCTTTTTCTGTGAGGCCGTTTTCGCTATGCGTGGTCAAGGTAAATGTTACATTATTATATTTGATAAGAATGTCTGGGTGATGGCCTGCTCTCTCTGCTTCTTGCGCAATCTTGTTTATGAAATTGATGGCTTCTGTGAACGTCTCAAAATGTATTGTCCTTTTTATCTGTCTGCCATCAAGTGTCCAGCCGCGCATGATCTGCAGTTCCAAATCTATTTCATCCTGGGAAAGTTTCATTTCAATCACCTTTTGCTTCTTTGAGTTGCTCTTTAAGATTCTGAGGCATTGCTGCATAAGTATACGAAAACATATCTTCTATTGCTTGCTGCGGCTTGGATTCCGCCTCTTTCACAGCCTGCTCGATTCTTTCTTCAAAATCTTGTCTTATTACACTCTCGTAATCCGCATTCCACAAGCCTTTGGACTCCATGTACTTTCTCAATCTTTCAATAGGGTCTTTTCTTTTCCATTCTTCAAGCTCCTGCGCTGTGCGATAGCGGGATGCATCATCGCTTGTTGTGTGGTCGCCCATCCTGTAGGTAAAGCATTCTATGAATGTAGGGCCTTTGCCTGATCGTGCTCTTTGCAGTGCTTCTTGGGCTGCAGCGAAAACGGCAAATATATCGTTGCCGTCAACCTTAATGCCAGGAAAGCCGTAGGCAATGGCTTTCTGTGCCAAAGTTCGGGATGCTGTCTGACGCTCCACGGGGACAGAGATAGCATACTGGTTGTTCTGACACATAAAAACAACAGGAAGATTAAAGACGCCGGCAAAGTTCATGCCTTCGTGGAAATCGCCTTTGCTTGTTGCGCCATCGCCGAGGTAAACCAGGACGGCGTTGGGTTTTTTCTTGTGCTTCATGGCGAACGCTGCGCCGACGGCGTGCAGAATCTGCGTGGACACAGGGATGCAGATCGTGAAGTTGTTTATGTTCTCAGGAATTTTCATGCCACGCTCATCACCCATCCAATAGAGCATGTAATTTGCCAGCGGGAATTTTCTTACTATATGGGCGCCTGCTTCACGGAAGTATGGAAACATCCAGTCCTCGTCTCTCAAGGCAAAAGCTGAACCCACTTGTGTCGCTTCCTGACCGAGAGAGGATGCATATGTTCCAGAACGGCCTTCGCGCTGCAGTTTAAGAAGACGGTCGTCCAATATGCGCGCGAGGACCATGGCCTCGTACATAGATTTGATATGGTGTTCTGAGATGTCCGGCATGAGTTTGTCGTCTAGTTTACCATTTGCATCAAGAATGCTCATGATTTCTATGTTAAAATTCATAGATTGGCGTGGCATAATTCTAATTAGAGCAGAACGATAAATAAAGGTTTTGATGAGAAGTTTATGAAGTTTTTAATCTTTTATGCAACTATTTAAAAAGACTAACTAATAGTTATCAGTTGCAACATTTGAATCCTGCAAGTAAACGAGTGCTGGAATACTTTTCTGATGGTACATATATCTTAAACCCGGTTGATGTTGCGGCTTATGTGAGTCAAAGACTTCATGTTCCTCGCAAGAAGGTACATCGTACCCTGTCGTTGTTAGAGAAGCGGGGTGTCCTTGGTCAGCGTTTAGTAACTGATGGTGATTTCTATTATGGCACGGATTTTGAAGTATATGGTCTAACACGAGAGGCATTGAGGACTTGCGATATCATGTCACCCTTCAAGAGAGAAAATCAGCTAGGAAAATTTTGAGAATAATTTCAAATACATACATATTTACTTCCCCATTGCCCATGCCTTGAGCTTCTCATAACTCGCGGAGCCGCAGATCCATTTTCCTGTTTTCTTGTTGAAGAAGAAAGGGACTCCGCCGCAGAAGCCTTTGTCGAACTTCTGCATGAGTTCTGCGTTCTTCGCGTTGTGCCAGACCTCAAAACGGTCTACCTTGAGCCCTGTCTCCTGCTCCAGCCTCTCCATGAGCGGCTCCATGTCCTTGCAGTGCGGGCACTCTGTGCCGTAGAACTCTATGATGTCTGAGATAAAATTCACCAATAACTACTAAGAACGTGTAGAATATATAGATTTCATTAAGATGGTTGACTACTGTGTAAGTTTATATTTATACCACCAAATTATTATATGGCTGATCCAAAATCAGAAGACCAATTACATGTAGAATACTTAGCGTCACTTGCTCGTTCTGCTGATAGTATTGTAAGGGAGGAGGTTGAAAAAAGCAAAATTGCCTACGATTTTCTTGAAGTCCGCATAATTGATGTGCTGCGCGTTGGTGTGATGGGCGATGAGAGGAGCTATGAATATCCTGCTATGGTTGACCTGCACAAAGATGGGAGACCTGTAATTGATTACGAGCTTATGGGACCTATAGGCACAAGAATTCCAAATGAAGTTAAGGGTGTAAACAGTGTTGTCTGGACAACAGCAAAAAGAAAAGACGAGTAATTATTTTCTCTTTATCATGACTATATCTATATCGCCTGTTTTCTTGCGTCTGACAGTACGCAGTTTTTTGTAACCCATCTTCTCGTAAAAAGAGATAGTATGCTTTCTTGACGCGCTGACTATTGTATAAGTTTTTGCCCTTGTTT
This sequence comes from Candidatus Aenigmatarchaeota archaeon, assembly GCA_016202875.1. Classification (GTDB taxonomy): domain Archaea; phylum Aenigmatarchaeota; class Aenigmatarchaeia; order GW2011-AR5; family GW2011-AR5; genus JACQNX01. The sequence continues at coordinate 3,421 of JACQNX010000025.1, forward strand.
TTCTCTCGGCGAACACCAAAAGAGCAGATCCGACTCTTTTTCTTTGCATTTTTCTGTCTACATACAATGCCGATATTTTAATTATTCTATTTTTTCTCTTGTAAATGACAAAGCCCACAACTTTTCCTTTGTGGATTGCGACAAATGCCTCTCTTCCCGTGCGCATCCAAGATTTCATGCGATTTGCAACAAATTCAGGTGTCCATCTGCTTGTGCTCTTTGCTATGCGCTCCCTAGAATAGATGCCTCTGAATGCATGCCTCCAATTATCAATGTTTATCCTAGAAATAGCTTCGATGTCCGAATGCTTAACCTTTCTTATAGAAACTTTCATATCAACCAACAAAATGATCCACTTTCTTCTTGCAGAAGGGGCATTTCATTTCAAGCATATGACTACACTCTGATGGAATAGCATTAATATAGGAAGGTATTTTACCTGCAACAATCTCGCAAAAGATGCATTTTTTCTTCATGCAATCATTTAATCCAAGTTCTGAAGTATCTTGTCCACAGATGCAGAAATCAGCATCCATTCCTTTACCTCATCAAAGCCTATTTTCCTGTACCAGCTAAGAGGAAAGCCTGTGGACCTGAACGTAATTGTATCGAAGGAAATCGCTTTGTATTTCTTCTTTGCTTTTAGGCACAATGCCTTCAGCAGCATGGACCCAATCCCCCTCTTCTGAAACTGCGGGCTGACGAAAATCTCCCCGTCCACAATATGATTGCCATCCCACCAAGGCTTTATGCCAGCAATCGCAGCTCCGGCAAGTTTTCCGCCTGCTTCGGCGATAAAAGCCAAATCCGACTGCCTGCCGAACCAGTACGCAAGAAGCTTGTGCGCAGACTTGCTGTCCCATTTTTCTCCGACATCAAAAACTTTGTATACTTCGGCGTACATCACAGCAAGCTTCTTTATGTCGGCTTTTTTCATCTGCCTTATTGTTATCTTCTCCATTCATTTCACCTGATTTATTTCCTGTGATACTGCACAAACTTTTCTATAGCACGCACAGCGTCTTCAGGAAAATTGTAGCATGGCACGCCATTGGATTCCAGGTTCTTTTTCAGGGTTTCTGTGAACTCCCCGCCTGTAGAGACGCAGACTATGGGCTTGCGGCAGAGGTCGTTGGTTTCTACTATTATGTCGACGATGTCGGTACTGACAAGAGGCGTTTGGTACAGAACAATCAGCAGAAGAATGTCAACGCCGTAATCTTTTAGGGCTGCATTGATAGCAATTTTGTAGCGCTCTGTTGTGGCGTCGCCAAGCAGGTCCATGGGGTTAACTGTGGCGATCACAGGCATCTGCTTCCTGAGTTCCTTCAGCGTCTCGGCTGACATCTGTGCCATCTTCAGGCTGCTGGTCACAATAGCGTCTGTGCTAAGAATCCCGTAGCCGCCGCCATTTGTTATGACCTGTACCTGTCGGCCCATGGGCAGCGCGCAGATTTCGAACATCTTTGCAATGTCAAACATCTCGCCAAGAGAGGAGGCTTCAATAATATTGCACTGCCTGAATACAGCTGAATAGACGGCAGCGGAACCTGCGAGCGAGCCTGTATGCGACAGGGCAGCTTTGCTACCTTCCTCTGTCTTGCCGCCTTTGATCGCGACTATAGGTTTTTTCATGCTTACTCTCTTGGCAACTGCGAGAAATTTTTTCCCGTCTTTCACTGCTTCCACGTAGAGGCAGATTACTTTCGTATTTGGATCGTTGCCCATGTACTCGAGCAGGTCTGACTCATCAACATTCATGGCATTGCCGTAGCTGGCAAACTTGGAGAACTTGTAGCCTTTGTCTGTGGCATAATCAAGGATAGCAGAGCCCACTGCGCCGCTTTGGCAGACAAAAGAAATATTGCCTTCTTTGGGCCTCTGCAGGCGATAGCGCGGCAGGAACAACGAATCTAGCTTGCTGTATGCGTCAAAAGTTCCGAGGCCGTTAGGGCCGATGGCCAAGATTTTGTTTCTTTTCAGTGTCTGCTCCAGCTTCCTGTCAAGCTTATCGTTGCCAACTTCCTTGAAACCTGAAGTCACGATAATTGCATGATGTATTTTCTTCTTGCCACACTCGTCAATGATTTTTGGCACTAGCTCAGCAGGGATTGCGATGATAACCAAATCAATAGGGTCTTTTATATCAAGCACAGATTTGTAGGCCTTGTGCCCCAATATCTCATCTGCATTCGGGTTCACAACAAAAAGCTTTCCCCTGAACTCACCATCGATGAAATTCCTGAATATCACATGCCCAACTTTTTTCGGATCTTTGGAGACTCCGACAATCGCTATGCTCTTTGCTGAAAAGAAGTTGTCAATGTCCATGCAGTTATTTTTTCTGTTTGAGACTTAAAGGTTTTGACAAAACAAATCTATAAAAAAGAAACAAATGAATCATACATATGAAAAAATTTTATGCTGAATATGAGGCTGAGAAGTTTCTCTCCAAATACATGCCTGTAGCCAAGGGTTTTTTATGCAAAGATTCAAAGTCCATTGTGGCAGCGGCAAAAAATCTTGGCTATCCGATTGTCTTGAAAATAATATCAAAACAAGCGCTGCACAAAACAGATATCGGCGGGGTCGTTATCGTAAAAAACGAAGGTGAATTATTTGGGGCTTTCAATAATCTTGTTGGCATTGCGAAAAAAAATAAGATAAAAACAGAAGGCATACTTGTTCAGGAATTTCTGCAGGGCAAGGAAGTTATCATAGGCATAAAGAAAGACGCTACATTCGGGCATGTGCTTGCATTTGGAATGGGTGGAAAGTATGTTGAAATCTTAAAGGATGTGACATTTCGTGTATGTTCTATTACAAAAGAAGATGCAGAGCAGATGATAGATGAGCTGAAGTTTGGAAAAATATTATTTGGGGCGCGCAATGAGCAGCCTGTTAACAGGAATATTTTGGTGAAGACATTGATTGCCGTGTCAAACATACCGGCAAAAAACAAAAAGATAGAAGAGCTGGACATCAATCCTTTTATCGTGAATGATAAAATGGGGAAAGTTGCTGATGCGAGGATTGTTTTTGGTTAATCATTCAATATCATATTTTCTGCAGAATTGCTACCAAGCCACCTACAACCAAAGTAGGAAACACTGCAGGTGAACTTTTAACCAGATTGTCCAAAAAGTCTGCTACATGCATAATTATTCGTAAACTTGGTATTATTTAAAACATAATAAATATCGCTGTAACTATTAAAGCAGAAACCAGTGCCAAGGCGTGTATCACCAGTGCACGTCTTCTATCTGCATGGTGGTGCTCATTGTATGCTACTTTGCCTTTTGGGTATGTCATTTTTTTCACCGTTGTATATCATCTCATGTCATATGTCCTTCTCTTTGCATGGTAGACGCAAAACCTGAGCAGGGCCTGGTATACGCCTAGGAAGCCGACGTATAACGGGATGAAGAGGATGGCCTTTGCTATGATGCCGAAGTCATGGACAGAAAATCCTATCCATAAGTATACAGAGAGTGCCAGGAAAAAGAAACCATACGAGAACCTGAAAAAACGGTTTGTGTTTCCAATGTTGCACTTTCCTGGTTGATATGTTCTGATTTTATCAAGCTCTATATCTTCCATTGTTAACGACCTTTATTGCGTCTTCTAAAATATCAATTCCCTTCTCTGCCTGCTGCTGGCTAATAATTAATGGAGGGCAGATTCTTATAACGCTTTTGCCTGCTCCTAACAGGATAAGGCCCTTCTCGGATGCTTTGCATAAAATAGCGTTTCTTTTTTCTGGCGCAGGTGTCCTTGTTTTCTTTAAGTTGACGATTTCAACACCTATCATGAGGCCGATGCCTCTGACATCGCCAACTATTTCGTAATTTTCTTTTATTTCATGTAATCTTTTCATGATCTCTCTGCTCCTTCTGACAGCGTTCTCTCCCAATCTCTTTTCCTTCATGAAATTCAGTGTTGATATTCCTGCAGCGCACGCGAGAAGATTGCCGCCAAACGTATTCGCATGAGAGCCATGAGGCCAATCCATGATTTTTTTTGATGAAATCGTAGCGCCTAGGGGAATGCCGCCACCTATTGCTTTGCTCATAGAGACAATGTCAGGCTTTACGCCAAAATTGCTGATGGCAAGGAACTTTCCTGTGCGCCAGCAGCCGGCCTGGACCTCGTCGTCGCAGAGTAAGACGTTATTGTTATTACAGAGTTTTCTCACGCCTTTGACAAATGATTTCGGCGGAACAACGTAGCCACCTTCGCCCTGAATGGGTTCCATGAAGATTGCTGCAATATTTCCATCGAGCTGTTTTATTGTTTTTTCCAGCTGTGACAAACAAAAATCTGTGCATGCTTCTGGTTCCATTCTCATCTGATAAGCATAAGGATAGGGCACGTGCCTGACAGGAAGAAATGGTGCATAGCGTTCGCGCTGGACTTTCTTGGAATTAGTCATGCTCAATGATCCCATTGTCCTGCCGTGAAAAGCGTTCTTGAAAGCGATAACATACTTCTTGTTTTTGTGCCAGCGTGCAAGCTTGTATGCTGCTTCTATGGACTCTGTGCCTGAATTTGAAAGAAAGGCCTGTTTTAATGGCGATGGCAGGAAAGAAACAAGCGTTTCTGCAAACCTGACAGGCAGCTCTGCATAGAAGTCAGCGAAGCCAGCGTGAGAGCTGATTTTTGTCTGGTGGGCTATTGCTCGCATGACAACAGGGTTCGTGTGGCCTACATTCATGACAGCGACGCCTGCTGCAAAGTCCAAGTATTTGCGACCGTCAACATCCCAGATATAGCAGCCTTTGCCTTGTTTGAACACAAAGGAATACTCGCGCGTGACGCACTGCGAGATGACGGCATGATCGCGCTCAATTATTTTCACGGATTTTTTCCCGGGTTTGCGGCAGATATATTTTTCCATAAAGTGATTTTATGCAGGGTGCGATATAAAGATTTTATGTTGTAATGAAATAGTTAAACTCTGCCTATAACGCTAATCAATAAAAGCTTCGGAAAGGAATAGATATCATGCTTTTGTTTGTAAAGAGATGCGTGCTGTGTCAGACAGAAGTAAAACAACCAGTGAACAGAAAAGTTCCGCTGCGCGGCTACAGCGTGGACCAGACGCGGACGTTCTGCTCAGAGGAGCATGCAGACTTATTCGAAAAAACAATGCGCAAGTCTCTGAAGAACAGGCCTATCGGGTGCAGGACTTGTTATAATTAAGGACTTGTAGGAAATCAGTGACGATTCAACCAGAGCTGAAGCCTTTCTGCAGCTCTTCTTTTCATTGTTTCTCTGTCCAAATCTATGCGCGTTACCCGCGAACCGTTGGAAGGACTCTGCTTTCTGACAATAAGTTTATCGCCATATGGATGGGGTCTGACACTTAGTGGTCGCGGCCTCTCGCTTGTGAAAGGGTTTCTTGTGGTGGTTCTGCCACCGACATGCGTATTCAGCCATGAATAATTTGGAAAAAATGATCGTTGGGTATAATTTTCCGATGCTGAAGATCTCTGTCCTCTGAGATATTCTTCTATTCTATTTCTTAAAGAATCTTGTGAATATGCTGGAGCAGTGGCCAAGGCACCAAAAATAAGTATTTGTGATAAAGGTCTTTTAAGGTATTCCATTACCATAGCATCACGCATAAGTATATAGTAGGTTAAGTTTATAAGGTTGGAGTTACAAGCTTTACTATGAGAATTCCTGTAAATGCAAGGGCTATGTCTCTCGGGGTAGCTGCTCTGTTTCTTTCATGCTGCGGCTTGTTTTACTTAGGTAAGTACACTGGAGTAAGGCTTTATCGGTCACATAATGATCCTACGAAAGTAATTCAGCAATATGAAAAGAAATTGCCTGGACCTAAAAAGGAAGAGATTGGCGGAGATAAAAAAGAGGCTGCTGAGAAACATGCCAAAAAAAATCCAGAATACGAAATCGGACTTTATGATGATATTGCAGAATTGCGTGAAGAATTTGAACTTGAAAGACGTGGGAGAGGTGTAAAAGAAACCAGTATAAGCTATGACCAACTTCCGTCACAAATTAAAAACTATTTTGGAAACAATGTCCCTGGCTCATACATGGCAAAAGCCGACATTAATTCTGATGGAGTAGAAGAGATAGTCATTGGACATAAAAGGCCTATAATAGGCGGTTCAAATTATTTGTTTCGGAAAAACGGAGACTCATGGGAACAAATACTCAAGTTTGTGTCTCGTTGTAAAATTGGAACCCAAGATGCAAATGGATTTCCTGTGATTTATACAGCCTCTCCTATCTATGTAGGCCCGGAAATGGTAGGTGTAATTGAAAAGAATGTATTTGATGGTGAAAAGTACAAAACAGAGAAAAAGCTGATAGAATCGCAATTTCTTGAAAAGAGTATTAGAAATATTGCGATGAGCACAATGTCCGATCAGGAGAAGCAAGAATCATTTGAGAAATTAGAGTATATTGCTGGACCAGTAGCTACGACAGAAGCGATGGCTGCTTCTTATGGAATAAACACAGGCGATCGTGCTGCTCTGCGTAGTGCGATGAGTAACTTTATTTATACGGGAAAGATAGATCCTTCAGCCGCTGATATTAATTTCCTGATAGCAATGGAGATGAGAAGGCAGTACCTGTCCAGCCCCACTGCACTGGCTATTCGATTTGTAAGCGTAGCGGCACATGAGTATTTTGCAGCTGCACGCGAAGAAGAAGCTATGACGCAATTGGCGCATGATATTCCAGCAGTAAGACAATTCAAGGATGTTCGTGACGAATGGCCTTCTTATCCTGAAATTTTAAACATGATCAGATTAGGAGGAGCTTATTCCATTCCTGTACCGTCAACTCCCTACAGAAATGATGGCGGTGTCATTGGAATAGAAAGATCTGAAGGCCCCTATGGTGGAACAGAAAGGCGGCATATAGCTATCGGCACCCCAGAGCAGGTTGAGCGGTCAAGAAGAGATTATGCGGCCCGAGATCGGCAACGCCAGCATGAACAAAGGCGACAGGAAAGCTATGACGCATTCCGCAGAGATGCTGGCAGGGCTGCTGATGCTGCTCGGCAGGGCGCTGGACAAGCTGGGGATGCTTTAGGAAGAGGTGCCTCCGAAGTTGGAAGAAGAGCTGACGAATTCTTCAAAAACATCACAAAACCACCTGAAGAGAGAAGAAGAAATCAATAGTGGAAATGATTTTCACCCTACATCCATCTGCGCTTTCTGGAGCTTGCTGCTGTAGTCTATGTACACTGTTTTGACTTCTGAGAACTCGTCAATGCCCAGGATGCCGCCTTCCCTTGCTGTGCCGCTTTGCTTGACTCCGCCGAATGGGAGATGCACCTCGCTGCCTATTGTGGAGGAGTTGACGTAAGTTATGCCTGCTTCTATTTTTTCTATGGCACGGAATGCATTGTCAATGTTTTTTGTGTAGATTGCTGAAGAGAGTCCGTATTCAATGGAGTTGCAGACGTCTATTGCTTCTTCCAGACTTTTGACAGAAATAACAGAAACAACAGGGCCGAATATTTCCTGCTGACTTATTTTCATATCGATAGTTGCATTTGTGAAAATAGTAGGCTCAAAGAAGAAGCCCTTGATGCCGAGGCGCTTTCCGCCGCAGAGAAGCTTTGCTCCTTCTTTCTTGCCGATGTCGATATAACGCTCGCATTTTTCCACAGCTTGCCTGTTAACAAGAGGGCCAATGTCTGTTTTCTCTGAAAGCCCTGGGCCAAGCACAAGCTGCTTTGCACGGACGCAGAAAGCAGTTTCAAAATCCTTCTGGATTTTTTCGTGCACAATGATGCGCGAAGCAGCTGTACAGCGCTGGCCTGTTGTGCCGAACGCGCTCCAGACTGCGCCATCTATGGCAAGGGGGAGGTCTGCGTCATCCATGACTATTATAGCATTTTTCCCGCCAAGCTCTAAGCCGACTTTCTTGATGCCTGCGTTCTGTGCTATCCATTCGCCTGTGTCGCGGGAGCCGGTAAAAGACAGGGCGCGGATTTTTTTGTTTGTCACTATTTCCTTTCCCACAGAAGATCCAGGGCCTGTAATCATGTTTATAACTCCAGAAGGAACTCCTGCCTCGACGAGAATTTTTACAAGTTCAACAGCGCAAAGAGGAGTATCAGAAGAAGGTTTGAACACTACTGTGTTGCCGCAGATGAGGGCTGCTGACAATTTCCAGGCAGGTATTGCTATAGGGAAGTTCCATGGAGTGATCAAGCCGACGATTCCGATAGGGCGACGGATTGTGCATGCAAATTTGCTTTTCAGTTCAGATGGAGTAGTATTGCCAAATAATCTTCTTCCCTCGCCTGCCATGTACTCAAAAACATCTATTGCTTCCTGGACATCGCTGCGCGCTTCTGGGAGAACTTTTCCCATCTCTGCTGTCTCTAACTTTGCCAATTCCTCTTTCTTCTTCCTCAGCAATTGGGCGACTTTCAGCAGAATCTCGCCGCGCTTTGGCGCTGGTGTTTCGCTCCACGCTTCATAGGCAGACTCTGCAGCGTCAACAGCAGCGCGCACATCCTCTTCATTGCCCTGCTGGAACAAGCCGATGACAAGCTCGTTTGCAGGGTTGATTGAGGGAAAGGTTTCCTCTGAGTAAGACTTTATCCACTTGCCGCCGATGAAGAGAAGATGCTCCATGAGTTTCATATGGACAGGAGCGATATTTAAGATATGCAAACGCCTGACTAATAACCAGGAAGATGCCCCATTTTTTCTCTTTTTGCCTCTAACTCGCCCCTTGTCCTCCTTGCACATGGACATTATCCGCGTAAGGACTCCTGAAGCATTTTTAAGATCATCCTTTGCCAGGGCTACATTTAAGCGCTTTTCATCAGCCGCAGCATCAAGGCCTTCTGCGCATGGAGACGGTTCTCGGCCTGGTCGATAACTATTGATTGCCGCGAATCTATGACATCGTTGGTTACTTCCTGGCCGCGCGTTGCGGGCAGGTCGTGCATAAAAAGAGCGTCATTCTTCGCCAGCTGCATGATTTTTCTGTTGACCTGATATGGCTGAAAGATTTTCAGGCGCTGTTTTTCCCTGCTTTTCGGAATCCTGTAGGACATCCAGCTATCTGTGTAGACTATGTCTGCGTTCTTTGCTGCTTCTTCTGGTTTGTTTGTTATTACAATCCTTGAACCTGATTTCATCGCAAACGACTTGGCTATTTTGACTACATTAGCATCAGGTTCGTAATCTTTTCCTTTCGGTGTCGCAACTGAAATATCTATCCCCATTATCGAGCAGCCGAAGAGAAGCGAGTGCGTTACATTATTCAGGCCGTCGCCAAGATATACCAGCTTGATATCAAATGTTTTCTTTTTTTCATAGATTGTCATGAGATCAGAAAGAATCTGGCATGGATGCTCGTAATTTGTCATTGCGTTGATTACCGGGATTTCGGCATATTCTGCGAGCGCTTCTATGGTTTTTTGGCCGTAGACGCGTGCCGTGACAATATCAGCGTAGCGCGATACCACTCTGGAGAATTCTCTTATGTCCTCTTTTTTACCTAGTGTGGACTCGTCAAGATTATAATAAATCGCATTGCCGCCCATCTGGTTCATGCCTATCTCAAAGGAAAGCCGTGTGCGCAGAGAAGGCGCTTCAAAGAGCATGAGCAGATTTTTGTTTTTCATGGCAGCAGAAAATTTTTCCGGATGTTTTTTGACTTCAATGCCTTTTTTGATGAGAAACGTCAGGTCTTTTTTTGTCATTTCTCTTAATGTCAGGAAGTGTTTCATTTCTGTTCACTACTTTTTTATTTTTCCTTTTTATCTTTTCTTGATTTTTGCCGCGAATTTGTCGATGATTTTATTGAATTCTGGAGGCGCTACAAGGCTATATTTGACATCGATCACAGGCTTGTTGATTTTTATTAATTTCCCCAGATCTATGGGAGTTGCTTCAATAACAAAATCGCATTTTGCCCTGTTGATTGTTGCTTCCAACTCCTTAATTTGCTTTGGGCTATAGCCCATGGCTGGGAGGATTTTCCTGAGATGCGGGTATTTTTTGTAAACTTCCTTTATGGAACCGACTGCATACTTTGAGGCGTCAATAACATTTGCACCGTGCTTTTCAGCAACAAGCATGCCTGCGCCAAAGCGCATCTCGCCGTGCGTGAGAGTGGGGCCGTCTTCTATTACCAGAACTTTTTTGTTTCTGATATTAGTAGCACTTACAACAAGCCTGAGATCGGTTTTGATTATCTTTGCCTTCGGATTTGCTGTTTTTGCATTATGCATAACAAGACTGATGTTTTCTTTTTTTGCTGTGCCTGTTTTACCGATCAGGATCACATCAGCAATGCGGAGATTGGTTTCTCCTGGATGGTATTTCAGCTCATGTCCTGGTCTGTGGGGATCAGCTATTGTTATGTAAAGACCAGCCTTGTAAAAAGAGAAGTCATTGTTTCCGCCATCAAAGAGAATAATATCATTTTCTTTTTCTGCAAGGCGCAGTATTTTTTCGTAATCAACGCCTGCATAGACTACAACGCCTTTTCTGACATAAGGTTCATATTCCTCCATCTCCTCTATTGTCGCTTCCTGTTTTTTGAAATCTGAATATTTCGCAAAGCGCTGGACCTCCTGCTTTTCTAGATTGCCATATGGCATTGGATGCCGGCATACCCCTACTCGCAAACCTTTTTTCATTAAGTAATCTACGATATACTGGCTTGTTGGACTCTTGCCCGCGCCGGTGCGCACTGCGCAAACTGCAATAACAGGTTTTGTGGATTTTATGCATGTGGACTTTGGCCCGAGCAGCATGAAATCTGCGCCTGCTGCTAGCGCGACTGAGGCACGATGCATGACTTCCTCATGAGAAATATCAGAATAAGAAAAAACTACTTTATCGATGTTGTGCTTTTTAATCAAGCTGCCAAGATTTTTTTCCTCATAAATGGGAATACCTTTCGGATAGAGCGAACCGGCAAGCTTTGGTGGATAGATTCTTCCTGCTATGTCCGGGATCTGCGCTGCTGTGAATGCAACAACTCTGTAGTACTTGTTATGGCGGAAATAGGTGTTGAAATTGTGGAAATCCCTGCCTGCAGCACCCATTATGATTACGCGCTTTTGTCTCATGAATTACATTTGTGAAAAGGAGGATAAAAATGAAATTGAGGCTGGTATCTGAACAAATAAAAAAATCTTAGAAGCGCAAAATAGAAGAAATGTATTTTAGAAAATATATTTTTTAGAATATCTACTTTTAAAATCCTTAAATCTTATATACCTTGTGATAATAAATAGTATTGTGAGTAAGTCCTACCGGAAGGATGATGGCTCCCTGGTGAGCTTGGGACAACCGGAAGGGTTCACATTTTAAAATAATTTCTTAAAACACATTACACGTTTTTCTACTACATCGAAATATGTGCTGTTTTTATCTAATAGCTTTTTCATAGCGGCGCCACAAACGAAATCTGTGCACAAAAGTCCCTGACTTTCATGAGAAGGTAAGTGGATCATCTTTACTTTCTGCCTGTTCGTCAAAAGTTGCTCATTCTGAGTTGTCAAATATAATTCTAATGCAGTTTGCTGGATCTTAGAAAATGCCCTGTCAAAAACAATTGTTGTATCCTCTGTCAAAGGTGCTGAAAAACATTTTTCTGCCAGAATTTTTAGCAAATATGAGTACATCCTTAATGGGTCATCTTTAACATATGAATAAGCTTTGTGTTTATCTATATAGACTATAATTATTTCCAAATCCAATTTAGCTATATCTTCCAGTATCCGCCTTTTATTTTCATGAGAAGTGTTAGAAAATTTTATTTCCGCTTTCTCGCTCTTTTTCTTTTTCAGCCTTTTTCTGTGACGCTTCAAAACCCTATTTAGATATTTTTCATCTTTCGCCTTTATCGCGCCTACTAGGAAAAAATCTGATGGTTTCCCATCTTTTTTGAAGTCAAACCCCAGATCTCCTGACTCCTCTATGAATATGTACATCAGCTCACTTGAAAAATAATCAGTATAGTAAGTTTAAACGCTTGCCGTGTGCATGGAAAGTGTGAAAATTGATAGTGTAATTATTTTTTAATCACTGTCCCTGCCTTGCCGGATAAAGCTTTTTTCAGGTTTGAGGGATTTGTGATTATCGCTGTGCCGCCTGTCTGTGCAAACTCGCTGGCAGCCTGAACTTTCGGCAGCATGCTGCCTGGTGCAAAGTGCCCTTCAATGATGTAATGTTTTGCTTCTTTTATTGTCATTTTTTTGATAGGTTTTTCATTTTTCTTGCCAAAATTTTCATAGGCAAAAGGGACATCAGTCAATATCAGCAAGAGATCTGCCTTTATTGAACTGGCGAGGCAGGCAGATGCCAGGTCTTTGTCTATTACTGCATCTATTCCCCTATATTTTCCGCTCTCGTAAATAACAGGGATGCCGCCACCGCCGGCTGCAATAACAACTGCTTTTCTGGAAATAGCTTTTATGGTTTCTGCTTCTATGATTTTCTTTGGCCATGGCGATGGTACAACGCGGCGCCAGCCTTTGGTCTTTTCGAAGATGACATGCAGGCCTTTCTTTTTCATCTTTTCTGCTTCTTTTTTTGGGTAGAAGGGGCCGACGGGTTTTGTGGGATTTTTGAATGATGGATCCTTTTTATCTACAAGAACCTGAGTCAGAATCGAGACAACCGACTTTTTAATTTTCTTTTTTGACAGCTCGTTGACGAGGCATTGCTCAATAACATAACCAAGCTCGCCCTCGCTCTCTGCAACTGCAACTGAGAGAGGAATTGGATATGCTTTGCCCAGGGCTGCTTCAACGCGGATGAGGATGTTGCCGACCTGCGGACCATTGCCATGCGTTATGATGACATGATTGTTTTTTACGAGGGGAAAGATTTTTTGGATTGCTTTCTGAACATTAGAAAACTCAGAAGCTATGGTCATTTTTCCTTTGGGCATGATTGCGTTGCCTCCGAGCGCTATGACGAGGGTTTGCATGAGTGTATTTGTGAGGCAGAGTAAAAGAAGTTTATCGGATTTCATTTTTGATTTTTTGCTGGCATGGGATTAAAAGAAACGATAAAAATATAAATGGCATAAAAATCATGGTGATATTGTGAAAACTGTCTTTCTGTCTGTTATGCTTTTCATTGCAGCTGCGGCACTTGGATGCGTCAGCACCATCAACATAAACGACAGCAAGCCAGGCAACAGAACAAGTTCCTGGCTGACTCTTGCAGAGATGCCGACCCCGCGGACAGAAGTTGCTGCAATTGCAGTTGGTGACGACGTCTATGTCATAGGCGGCTTTTCTGCTAGCGGAATTTCTGATAAGGTAGAAGTTTATAATATAGAAACCAACACATGGCGAACAGTTAAGTCATTGCCAATACCAGAACACCATGTTGCAGTTGTTTCAGAAGGCGGGAAATTGCATGTTGCCGGAGGCTACCATTCCGGCTGGACACCCTCAAATTTTGTCTTCGTTTACGATTCCGTCATTAATGAATGGAAAAATCTCTCAAGCATGCCGACAGCTAGGGGCGCGCTAACAGCCCAGGCCGTGAATGGAAAGATATATGCAATAGGCGGGGCTGCTGACAAAATTCTGGCAACAAACGAGGAGTATGACATCCTAACAGACACCTGGAAAGACAGAAAAGAAATGCCTACAGCGCGTGAGCATCTCGCTTCTGGCGTGGCAAATGGGAAGATTTATGCCATCGGCGGGAGGCGGCGCTTCGGGAATAATCTTGCGGCTAATGAGGAGTATGATCCGGTCACAGATAGATGGACATCCAAAGCTGTGATGCCGACTGCACGCGGCGGGATAGCAGGCGCCTCCCTGAAGGGCAAAATCTTTGTTTTCGGCGGCGAGACCTTTGCTTACACGTTCAGCGAGAATGAGGCATACGACCCTGCAAAGGACGAATGGCAGAAGCTTGAAAGCATGCCTACTGCCAGGCACGGGCTAGGAGCTGCTGCTGTTGGGAATAATATCTACGTCATCGGAGGCGGGGCTTCTCCTGGCTTGTCCTACAGCGGGAAGAATGAGGCGTTTGCCGGCACGTAAAAATCAGCCGCGAACTTCTTAAAAATGATTTTCCTTACTATTTCCTAGTGCTCATTATTGCAAATTCCAGTGGTGTTTGTGCATTTTCATATGCTGCCTTTAATTTACGCGGATCTGTGCTGTATGCAGTGGTAAAAACACGCGGATAGTGCCTGATCATTCTGTTTTGCAAACCCTCGTGAATCCGTGGAAAAAAATAACTCTTCTCGTGCAGTTGCGTCTCAATATAGTCTCTATATTTATCTGCTTTTTTACTGAAATCACTCCACTGCCGATACGGCACAATATTGAATACATAAGCTCCAGCTTCGGTAAGATATTCCAGATGAAACAGTTCCCGCAACTCTTTATCTGGTATACGAGTAAAAGCAAGATCCGGATCTTCGCCTTCTGCTTTGGATTGTCTTATTAGCTCGTCAGCCCTACATTTTAATTCCCAATGCCTCCTGTTTATATTCCCCTTCCAAGCTGCGTGATCCATTTCGTGCCTGATTACGTACAACAACACATCATTTTTTGTGCCATCATACTGCGGAAGATTTTGTACAATAAAATGCAGGTAGGAAGCCCTCTTTTTTTTAGCCTTGTCTGAACGAAGATAGTTCTGTGAAGATGATAACAATCCTATCGTGCTTTTACTTGACGAAGCCAAAGCATTTTGTTTGTAGCTTTTTTTGAGCTGTTCTAACCTTTCAATAAGGAGATTCTCTTTTTCACTGTTGCTATTAAACATTTCTAGGAATTCTTCATTGCTGATAAGCTCTTCTTCATTGCTGATAAGCTCTTCTTCACTACCGGATGTACACAAATCAAGGTAGATAAAAAATTCCGATAAATCCTGATATCGTCTATTTACATCTTTTACTTCTAAAAAGGCCCTGGCAATATTTATCTCTATTTTATCAGGCGTAAAACTGCCTAATCTAGAGGCTGCACTAAAATTGACGCCAATAGGAATATCTGCTGGCGGCAGCGCGAGCCCTAACTCCTCCCTTTCTTCCCGTGCTTGATTTGCCTTTGTACTTACATGCTGTATTATTTCTCTGGGTATCCCCAACTGTGACCGAACTTCCATGAATTCACCTTTAGACATTCTGATCTATAGGTAGAGAGTTTGACAGAAAACTACAAAAATCAAGAGAAAACAAACAAAAACCGTCCCGGAATTACTTGCCCTTCTTCATGGCCATGGCTGCTCCGATGTTAGCGATGAACGGCCCGATGTAGAATCCGCCGAACGGCACTAATAGCGTTAGTAGGCTGACAATGAGCCCTACCCACGCCCATACCGGCTTCTTCTCGTGCCACATGCCGGCTAAAATGAGCAGTATACCGAAAATGACGAATACACCGCCCGCTACGCCCACAAGGGCGCCAACGCCGGCTCCCAATGCCCCGCCCAAACCAGCAACCAGCGAGCCTGCTGCAGCAATGAGCAGACCATAAATAAGGGTAATTAACCCGCCAACCAAGAGCAAAATGCCTGGTGCTTTCATTTCTATCAGATACCTATTGTCGCGGGCGGTATTTAAGCTTTTTTTGGCGGCGGCCCTGTCAGGGGATAAGTCCCGGCTTTGCGTGTGGTCATAAGCTCTCGTCCTGATACCATAAAAAATTCAGGCACCAGCTGCCTGCAGCCCCAAAGCGGCACGCAATTCCTTTCTTGCGCGATGTACGCGCGTTGCTACTGTGGCGCGGGGGACATTTATTCTTTCTGCTATTTCCCTGTATTTCATTCCGTCTGCAACGCTCAGCAATGCCTCTTTCTGATCTTGCGGCAGTCTGTTTAATGCCTTCTCGAGCTGCTTCTGGGCTTCTGCTTGTTCGCAGATGACATCCGGCCTGGAACTGGCTGGAGCAGGGTATTCAATACTTCTTGCGCTTTCGTTGTCTTCAGGGCTATAAGGCAGTTCATGCCTAGCGCTGCTCTGTCTTCGCCTATATCTGCTACGTGCGCAGTTTTTTACAATTGTACACAGCCATGTATCTAAACTGCTACGGCCCTTGAACGTGTGTAGGTTGCGATAAGCCTTTAAAAGCCCTTCCTGTACCGCGTCCTCTGCATCCGCATAATTTCCCAATAACCTATAGGATAAAGCCAGCAGCTTGCCATAACTAGATGCAGCTTGCGTGTAATCCATCATCAGGAAATTAGCACAGAAAACGATAAAAATCCATAGAAAACAGCGCAAATATGTTTCAGGAGCTTGTTTCGTACTTTGTGTATCTTGCAATGCGTTTGCGACTTTTCGGCATGCCAGAAGGCGAAACGTAAACACGATAAATGTTGTAAACTCCGGGCTCTTGCGCCTGATCTATGTTTTCCAAGAGGTCCGAGTAGTTGATGAATAAGTCCGTCTGCTTTGGCAATTCTCTTCTCAATCTTCTCCATATTTCCCGTTTAACAGCCTGATAAGACGTATAATTAAACTTAACAGAGTCAACTACAGGCTTTGATGCAGCAGACAGGCGGGTTGACACATGCTACTTAATGCCAACAAAGAATAAAAACTTATAGAAAACGATGATTACTTTGCCTCGACTTCTTGTGGAAGCGCACTCACTTTCATAACAACTTTTTGTTTCCTATAAGCCGGGAGAGAGGCCACCCAGCCATCGCCGGAACCAGAAGGGAGCCAGCCCAGAGACGCGAGGAAGCGGCCGAGGCCGCCGACGCCGGGACCGAAGCCACGCCCCGCGAACCTGTCGCCGTCATAATTGTCCAATCTGAAAAAATATGAAACATATTTCGGATCAATGCCGTATTTCTTGAATCTTTTGATTGCTTGTGCCTTGCTTTTCACGGTCTCAAAAGGCACCATTGTGCCCGGCTGAAACGGTATCACCACGCCGTTTCTCCTTTCGCAGTCGTCATTGGGCACATACCAGTTGTTCTGCGGTGCCCACACATTGTGCTTTTTCTCCCATTCCGTGCCTGCGTGAGAAACATAATCCAGGTTCAGCTTGCCCTTGTCGTCGGTTCCTTTGCTGCCTTTCCTGATAACGTCCCTGAGAATCAGGCCAAACCAACCTCTTTGCATGTAAAGAGCTTCCATTGCCTTCTGGAACGGGTTGTTGAAATTATCCGTGCTTTCCAGAACAAACATTTCATAGCCGGAAACATCTGTCTGGTCGTGCAGATTCTGGTAAGGAGTAGCAGGAGGTCCCCAGCCCTGCGGCTCAAAAAGTATCCTTGCCTTCCTCTGAGTTGTCTCGATTTCTGCACAATCTGCGTAATTCATAGAGTTTTTAATAACAAAAGATTATTTATAGCAATGTTCTAAACCTAAGTTTGCGAAATAGACAGAAATTTAGAAAATGAGAAAAAAGGAAAAATAGACCACACCCCTTGAGATGTGGCTTATTTCTTCAGAGCCAGTAAGCTGCCGATAAGCGCCAGCAGAGGGCCGATGACAACACCGACACCCACTGCAAGACCTATCAAGCTGAAGATCAGCCAGAGTGCCCAGACAGCCTTACTCTTTGCGGCCATCCATGCAAAGATCAGGGTCAATATGCCGACTACGACACCGACCAGACCTGCGCTCCCTGCAAGGCTAACAACGCCCCAGGAAGGCACTGCTGTTCCTGCAGCTGCAACTGCTCCGACGATGAGGGTTATGAGCCCTCCCAATACACCCAATATTGTTGCTGTTTTCATAGTTATCAACAATGCTATTATGCAAAAGGCTTATAAAGATTGCGGGATGGTGGAAAGTATATATAGGGATCAACGATTCTTTTAGGATGAACAAAGGCGAACAGGCGGCAAGAATCGGCAGGGCAAGGAATTTCCTCGTTTCAGGGGTGAGCATCTGCCCATATGCCAAGAGATACGCCAGCCAAACGAGCTTCGGCTATCTGCAAGAGGCATTTGACACGGAGGACGCCCTATACCCTATCCTGGACCTTGCGAAAAGGCCTGAAATAATGGTGGCTGTATATGTCTTTGATTTTGACCTGGCAAGCCACGACCTGGAAAGGGCTAGGTCTATATGCCTGTTCAAGGGAATGTTCAAAGCCCTGTACCTCGAGGAGCACGGACAGCAGACAGAAAGCTTTCTTCAGGAGATCGGCAATGAGCTTGATGAGGCTTTCTCCCCAAAATCGCGCATCAACCCTTTCATGAGCTATCAAGAGCAGCCTTTCTTCAGCATAGCCATGAACCCTGTTTATGAGCCGCAACATCCGCGCTGGTCGCCTGTTTCCATGGTTGTAGCAACAAGGCATTCCGACGTCGCGACCGCTCCTGAACCGATAGTAAAGGCAATACGCAATGAGATGAAAAAGAGAACAGGGTCTTTTTACGATGCCGACCAGCTATATTTGATGCCATGAAACGGCACGGAGCATCCTTAAAAGTCAGACATTTATTTATTTAGATAAAGAAACTTTTAAATACTTCAATATGTAAATATATATGTGATCATATGGGCATAATGACAATAAGCGTGAACGATGAAGCAGAGAAATTGTTCAGGAAGCTGGCTAGCGCCAAGTACGGAAAGAGAAAAGGGGCGCTGGGCGAAGCAGTCGAGGAAGCCATAGGACTTTGGGCAGAAAAAGAAAAAAAGAATGCCGTGGCAAAGGCGATGGAACTGCTGGAAAAAGGGCATAATAGCGGCGGCCTGCTCTACAAATCAAGGGACGAGCTCCATGAGCGATGATACCATAGTCGTCGATACCAATATCATCGTCTATGCC
>JACQNX010000026.1 GCA_016202875.1 Candidatus Aenigmatarchaeota archaeon
GATGTGGAAAACAGCAAGCCGCATCCAGAGCCTTTCCTTAAAGGCGCTGATGGAATGGCCTTGAGACCAGAAGAATGTTTAGCAATAGGCGACACAGAAAAAGACATGCTATCAGCAAAGGCTGCAGGGATGTACTTTATTGCTGCCCCTAATAAGTGGACATGGGACAGCGATTTTTCACGCGCCGATGCGATTGTTAAAAGTTTAAATGAGATAACGTTAGAGATGATTAGACAAATTGAAGCGGAAAGGAGGTGACAAAATTGCCATTGCCTTCAGGAATAAAAAAAATCAACGATTACCTGTGGGAATTTCCAAAAACTGTAAAACAAGGGGTGCCGATGCAAGTGCCTGCGCGCGTAGTGGGGAGCAAAAGCATTATTGACCAAATGGACGCACAGGTTTATGACCAAATTACAAATGTTGCAACGCTCCCTGGAATCATAAATTACGCCTATTGCATGCCTGATGGTCACAGCGGCTACGGCTTCCCGATAGGCGGCGTAGCTGCGATGGATTTGGAGAAGGGTGTCATTTCTCCCGGCGGTATTGGTTTCGATATCAACTGCGGCATGCGCTTGGTCACGACAAACCTAACAGAAAAAGACGTGAGACCAAAGCTAAAAGAATTGGTGAATTTGTTATTTCAACGGGTGCCTGCAGGTGTCGGCAGCAAAGGCTTTGTCAAATTAAACAAAAACCAATTTCGCGAGATCATAGAGCAAGGAGCAAACTGGTGTGTTGGGAATGGATATGGCTGGAAAGAAGATTTAGAAAGAACAGAAGAAGAAGGCTGCGCCAAAGGCGCTGATCAGACAAAAGTCAGCAACAAGGCTGTTGAGCGAGGCTTGGAGCAGATAGGCACCCTTGGCAGCGGCAACCACTATCTAGAAATCCAGACAATTAAGCCAGGCCATATATTCGACGAAAAAACAGCTAAAGCATTCGGCATTACACAGGAAGGCCAGATTGTAGTTATGTTCCACTGTGGCAGTCGCGGTTTTGGCCATCAGGTCGCTACAGATTATCTCAATGTTTTCTTGGATGTCATGCAGAAGAAATATGGCATAAAAATCCTAGACAAGGAACTTGCCTGCGCACCTTTCAAAAGCCCTGAAGGACAAAATTATTTTGCAGCCATGAAATGCGGATTAAACATGAGTTTTGCAAATCGTCAGGTTATTTTACACAGGATAAGAGAATGTTTTTCAAAAGTATTTGGCATGTCCGCAGAGGACATGGAGATGCACCAGGTGTATGATGTTGCCCATAACACAGCAAAAGTCGAACGCCATCTTGTCAACGGACAGATGAAAGACGTGCTTGTGCATCGCAAGGGCGCGACGCGTGCTTTCGGACCAGGGCGCGAGGAAGTGCCCAAAATGTACAGAGACTTTGGCCAGCCTGTAATTATTGGCGGCTCAATGGAGACAGGATCTTATCTGCTTGCGGGAACAGAAGGTGCAATGCAACAAACATTCGGCAGTACATGCCATGGATCAGGAAGAACAATGAGCAGAACAAGGGCAAAGCAGCTCTTCCGCGGCGACAGGCTGCAGAAGGACATGGAGCAGCGCGGGATTTATGTCAAGACAACGTCATTCTCGGGGCTGGCAGAAGAGGCAGGCGCTGCTTACAAGGACATAGATGAAGTGATAGATTCTGTGCACAATGCAGGCATTTCCAAGAAGGTCGTGAAATTTTCTCCAATTGGAAATATCAAGGGTTAATGTGCAGCCAAATATACTCTTTCAGCGTCAGAAATACTTTGTTTAGTGTCTTCAGATATCTGATTTTTCAGGCGTTGTAAAGGCTTTTGTATATTTTTCCACAAGCATTGATTTCCGGCACTTAACATTTGTATCATCTCTTTTCTGGAAACTTTTTCTGAATGTTGTAAAGGCAATATATCTAACAATTGAATTGCTTGATGTTTTTGAAAAACTTCTAAGACAAAATAATCTTTGGCATATATCCATGTCTTTTTCGTACCTTTTGCAAAGTTTCTATAGAAACAAGTAACGTACCCATGTTTTTCCAAACCTAGTTTAATTTTGGATAAAATATCGAAATCTTCTCCAAAGAGCCTGATAATAAACTGGAAGTACTTTCCTGATTTTCGTATTATCACGCTTCCGTCAGCATCAACAAAACCTGCGGGGAAACTGAAAAAACTCTTAGTATTAATTATTTTGTCTACTTCTTTAGGCCTATTTTCTGGTAGAAGAAAATTGAATGTATCGTCTAAATCTGCCATGACACACCACTCGTAATTTGAAAAACTTTTATTTTTATGAGGGAAAGTTTTTACGTGACCATATTTTTGGAAACATTTTTTGACCAATTCAACAAGTGTGTAATGTGTTGTATTTGTTATTACACGAATCGTATATTGAGATTTTCTGAAAGCTGTTAAATCACCTTCTACCAACCCTATCAAATAGGCTTTCTCTTCTTCTCTCTCATCAAAAGAAATTTTTGGGTATTTTGAGTTGGTCAATTGAATAGATTCATGCAAATTCCGTAATTCTATGCAATTTTCACATAAAATTTTTCCTATAGTTTCCTTACTTGAACTAAAAGTTTTTGCTATACGCGTACGTGAAATTTTTTGATTCGTGTATAATTCTATTATTTTGTCTTTTGGCAAATGTTTTCTTTTTGAGAGTTTTATGGCATCTTGTCGGCTTCGGATTTTGGTAATTTTTATTAGACGTTTTCGGATAGTTTCTGGACATACATGTAGCCTATATTTGTCATAGAGCTTATTCTTGATTTCTGTTGTGGATTTTCCTTCTATATAAAACTGTTTAATTTCTTGCAGAAGTTGATCAGTTATTTTAGTCATTAATATTTTTGACTTAGCGCCGCTTATAAACATATGCCACGCGAAAGAAATCTGAAAAGTGATGCCTATTATTTTGATCCTTTTAAGCAGTTTTAAGGCACTTTATAGAGGGACACTTTTCACAGTCCATTTTATTCACACAAGCACCAAATCCGACATTTTTTCTTATCTCGAGAAGCATTGATGCAATTTTTGTGCTACTGAGTTCCTTTTTATCCCTTCTCTCCAATTTTAGACAATGAATATCATTGTTTTTGGAGACAGTGTCCATCATGGAGCATGGGATCTGAAAAACGGAGGCTGGGTTAATCTTCTAAAAATGCATGTAGAGAAGAATTCCGGATATGAAGATGAACTGTATAATCTTTCTATAGATGGTGATGATTCAAGAGGCCTGTTAAAAAGGATTTATCAGGAAATAAAACCCAGGCTGGCCGATCGCAATGTTATCATACTATCCATTGGCACAAATGATTCTTATTTTTTTGGAGATAATGAAAAGAGAACAAATACTTCCGGATCAGAATACAGAAGAAATATAAATAAAATAATCCATATAACAAAAAAATATACCGATACAGTAGTTTTTGTCGGCCTTGAGCCCCAGGATGATTCTCGTGTGCAGCCAGTCCCATGGAACCCAGAAATAAGCTATTCATTGAAAAATATAATAAGATTCAACAATTTGGCAAAAGAAGTGTGCAAAAAAGAAAAAGTGCTATTTCTTGATATCATGGAAACTCTGCTGAAACTGGACTATAAGAAACTTTTAGCAGATGGAACGCATCCAAATACAAAAGGCCATAAAATTATTTTTGAACTGGTGCTAAACTTCTTGAAAGAAGAGAAAATTCTTAAGTGATCGCTCATGAAAACCCCTATCGTCATCATCACAGGCTATCTGGGCGCTGGAAAAACCACATTACTGCGCAATATCATAGGCAGCACGGACAGGAAACTCGCCGTCCTCATGAACGAATTCGGCGAGATTGGAGTAGATGGCGCAATTCTCAAAGGGAAAAATATAGACATGGTCGAGCTCTCCGGCGGATGCGTGTGCTGCTCCATGACAGGGGAGTTTGAGGCAGCGATAAAAGAGATCAGGGAAAAGGTAAAGCCCGAGCTTATCGTTGTCGAGACCACAGGCGTGGCGGAGCCTGACGCAATAGTTGGTGATATTCTGGAAAATATTGACGGCGTGCGGCTTGACGCCATAATAACCATCGCAGATGCTGACAGCCTGACAAGATTTCCAAGCATTGGTCATACTGGCAGGGTGCAGATTGAAATGGCTGATGTATTGGTATTGAATAAAACAGATCTCGTCAGCGCGCAGGAAAAAGAAACGGCAAAACAGAAGCTCGAAGAACTAAACGACCATGCAATAGTGCTGGAAGCTGTCAGATGCGATGTTGATTTTGATTCTGTTTTAGACATCAAACCGCCTGAGAAAATTTATGAAAAACACAGTCACGAGCACCTGAAAGAAGATGGGATACAGAGTTTTATCTATACAACAGAGAAAAAACTCAGCAGAGCAAGAACAGAGACGCTGGTTTCTTCGCTCCCCAACGACATAATCAGGGTGAAGGGTTTTGTGAAAACCAGTGAAGGCGATTTCCTGCTCAACGCTGTCTTTGGCAGGCATGAATTTGAAGAGCAGCCTGTTGAGAAGACAGAACTGGTTTTCATCGGGAAGAATGCGCTTTACTATTCTGCTGATATTCTGAGGGAATTGAAGGACTGCGAAATATGCTGAATGACATAAATTATTGAACATATTAATGTCATTCAGATATACCAAAGACATTATTTTGTATAAAAATTAATGTCTTTGAGTATATAAAACCCTTATAAAGATTTTCAGAATTTATTATGGATGAATAAATCTGATGGGGCACAACACTACAGGGTTAGTGAAATCCGGGGAAAGCACAAGACGCGGGCACTGCAAGATCTTGAAAAAGATGGCATGATATATGTAGACGGAATTGATCCGGAACCTTTAGATCAAGTATATCAGCAAGCAAAAGTTTTTTTCTGTTCGCCTGATAAAAGAAAATATAGGTCTCTAGGAAGAAATTGGGGATGGTTTGTAGACGAGAGGAAATTTGATTACTGCTCACGCGAGCGGTTTATCATCGATAGTAGCGAATTTGTGGCACCTGTTAAATATGCAAAACACTATTTAGAAGAAAAAGGCATTTTACCTGCAAAGAGAGGGATGTGGCCTACTTATCGCGATTTCCCCGGGCTGCAGCCAGCTTTTTCTCGAGTTTATGATCATTGGCTAGCATTTTGTTCAGGCATGCTGCCCGGTTACAACATGGGATCCTTGCACGTATGCAAGTATCATGTCGCCAGAAACCCCAAGTTTAAAATCTCACCACACACAGACGATGAATATGTTATAGCTTTCAGGCCTGAAGGTGAAGCGCTTGAAATATGCGGCACGAATGGATGGATATCTCTGCCTGTTGAGAGGGAACAGGCTTTGCTGGTAAAACCAGAAACAGAGCACAGGGTCCGTAATATTTTGCATAAGGTAAGATACTCGGCATTCTTTTCTTACCTTGCAGATATTTATACAGGGCATAATGAATAAACAAAAATGGGATTGGAGCTTGGAATTGCATTTGCTTTTGGCGCTCTGGTAGCATGGGGCATAGGCGACTTCCTGATCCAGAGAACAACGAGAAAAGTCGGGGACTGGGAGACGCTGTTTGTTGTGACTGCGTTCGGCGTGCTGCTTCTGTCGCCTTTTGTATACAAGGACTTCGCAACGCTTATTTCATTTGAAGACAACACGTTCTTTATCCTGCTCGCCTTGTCTGTAGTTATTCTTATGGCGGCTTTGCTGGATTTTGAGGCGCTGAGAAAAGGGAAGCTCGCAGTTGTGGAGCCTGTGCTGGCTCTCGAAGTGCCTGTGACAGCGTTTATTGCTTTCATTCTCATTCGCGAGGCGATTGACATGCTGCAGGTATTTTTTGTTGCGCTGCTCCTTATCGGGATCGTCCTGGTCTCCCTGAAATCGCACCATCTCGTGAGGAAAAAATGGCTGGAAAGGGGCGTTCTGCTTGCTGTGGTAGGGGCGGTCTTCATGGGAGCTGCCAACTTTCTCGTCGGTTTTGCCTCCCGCATAACCAATCCGCTGCTGACAAACTGGTTCCTGAATGTTTTCCTGATGCTCATAAGCCTGTTTTACCTGATGACAAACAGAAGGACCCGGAAGCTTGTCAGGGATTTTTCACTCAACAGGAAGCTTCTGCTGACAATGAGCGTTTTTGATAACGCAGCATGGATCTTCATAGCATTCGCCGCCACGATAATACCGATAACCATCGCATTTGCCATATCCGAAAGTTACGTGGTGATCTCAGCTTTGCTGGGCCTGATAGTTAACAGGGAACTTCTCATGCACCACCAGAAGCTGGGCATTGCGCTGGCGCTGTCGGGCTCAGTGGCGCTGTCGATAGTGACTATCTGATAATCCAGTATGAGAACTGGGACAGAGATGATAGGTACAGAGGCGAGTACACTAAAGGCGGTACTGAGACGCCAAAAGATGTCGATGAAGCGATTTATCAGATAAGAGCCACTTACAAGGAAAGACTACTGCCTGCTGAATCTGAAACGCAGTGACAAGTTACATGCTTATTTATTTCTACTTATAAAAATTATATAATGTCCTACAAATATCTCGAGGACGTTTCCATTGCTGACGTGGCATTTGTAGCGGAAGGCTCAACCATGGGCGGGATGTTTGAGTCCGCAGGCTTGGCAACAACAAATGTAATGGTAAAAGACCTGAAATCTGTGAAGAAGAAGATTACAAAAAAAGTTAAACTTGAATCAGACTCTGTAGAAAAGCTCCTTTTCGAATTCCTGCAGGAATTTGTCTACTGGAAAGACAAGGACCTGCTGCTGTTTTCTGGTGTTGATGTCAGCATAACCGGAAAAAACAAAAGATTCTTCCTCAACGCAGCCCTGTCAGGAGAAAAGATAAACCCTGAGAGGCATGAGATGCTCGTGGACGTCAAGGCTGTGACATGGCACCTGTTCTCTGTGGAGAAGAAAGGGAAGAAATGGAGATGTCAGGTTGTGCTGGATATCTGAGCCTGCTGTTCCTGTTCCTATAAGCAAATGGCTGCGAAGACATCGTGCCTCTTGAAATCAGCAGCTCTATCAACTCATACGAACATGTCCACTGAACCGCCTCTGCAATTTGATCTGCTATTCTCTCAAAGTACTCTGCAGCGTATCGGCAAGGAGGCTCTATCGCAATAAGTATTGTGTCATTTCTAATTATAGAGGCTTCAGGCAGTTTATAACCAGCCCTCTTCAATAACGCCTCTATTCTCCTGTCGCGCGGGAAACTTCTTTTGCCCATATATTTGTTTTGATAGAAACGGATTTAAGATAGCACAACCCCGAACCCTGCACCAATTAGGTATCCAATTATCGCTGCGCCCATGCCTATGGCTGCCATCTCTGTGCCTGAGCGCAGCCAGCTGCCGACTGTGACTTTGGCCTTTATCGCGCCTGATATGAACAGCACTAAGACGGAAAGGGTGATGCTTATTATCATTCCTTCATATACAGGCAGCAGAAGAAAGGGAATAAGAGGAATAAATGATCCTGCAAGCGCCGAAAAGCCGACAACAGCAGCGCTTTTTGAGGGCGACTCAGCATCATCCGAGAGCCCAAGCTCTTCCCTCATCATTATCTGCAGCCATGTTTTCTTGTTGGAAGTGATCTTTCTGACAATCTGGTCAAGCAACTTTCCCCTGAAGCCCTTGTAGTAGTAAATCTCATGTACTTCCTTTTCCTCTTCCTTTGGCATGTTCCTGATTTCCCACTTCTCCCTCTCCAGCTCCTTCTGGTAGTGCGCCTTCTGCGCCTTTGTCGACGTGTAGGCGACAGCTGCCATGGATATGCTTTCTGCGAAGGTCGCGGCAAGGCCTGCAATCAAGACTATTTTAACTGATGTTGTTGCTGCGGCAACAGCCAGAATCACTCCGAGAACATTGACAAGCCCGTCCTGTCCGCCGAGGATTATGTCCCGGATGTAGGAGCTTGCGCCAGCCCTGTGGCGCTCGACGTGGATGTGACGCATAGGAATAATTGGAAAGAGAGGTATAAAAATTGCTTTAGTGATTATAACTCCTCAAAATGCGCTGCTGAAAGAGAGCGGGGCGGAACAATTCTGGTTCAGTTATTTCAGGCTGCAAAAGTATTTGCGTTATGCCTTGTTCTGCACCCAGCTGATCTAAGATGGGCTTGACTATTCTCCGCCCATATTCATAACGCTTTTCTTGCGCATAGATTTTTTCTACAGTGTCTATTTCCTTAGCATTAAAGAATCCAGCCCTATTTTCTCCACTTTCCACGGCAAAATAATCTGCAATACCTTCTCTTATCGTAACCTTTAAGATACTGTAGCCCATGTACTTGTCAGGAGCTATTTTTCCCTGAGAAAGTAAATGTTTTCGAATTTGATAAAAATAATCATGCCCTAGTTCGTGAATATAGGTACCAACGAGAGTGCTCTGAGTAAAGACGGTTTTAAATGGATCAAAAGAGTTAGAGCGTTTCAAAAACGCATACCACTTATTTTTTCCAACTATAATCACATCTTGATTCGGATCGTATCTCATAGGTGAATAAAGATTATCGGTAAAAGTAAGTGCCACACCTTCAAGCGCAATAGAAAATTTTCTCTCAACCTCTTTTTCTATTTCGTTTTTATGTGCCCTCAGATACGGCTCTACCTGTGCCGTATTATCTATAGATTGTTTAATCCTATAGACAATATCGCCTATGGCACTGCCTACAAACAGAGAAGAGCCGACTAATAGTGTTGTAAAAACAGTTTTGTGAATTTTTTTACTTCTTTTCGACATGTCAATAAGTGAAATAAAAGACTATTTATACTGTTGAATAATAGCCCTTTTCCTATTTTTAACCAACACCATTTCACTGTATCCCCATCGCCATCATGTCCAGCAGCTCGTCGCTCGGCTTCCATGGGGGATCGAATACAACTTCCACCTGCACGTCCTTCGCGCCTTCTATTGATCCCACTTTTGTCTCTATTTCTTTCACTAATGCAGGCCCGTAAGGGCAGAACGGCGTGGTGAATGTCATCTTGATGTAGATTGTGCTGTCTTCATTGATTTGGATGTCGTATATAATCTCAAGAGTCCAGATGTCCAGATGAAGTTCCGGGTCAGCAACATCTTTCAGTTTCTCTATTACCTGCTCTTTTGTTATCATAAATAAAATCCCTTCATGAAAAAATCCTTGCTCAGCTCTTCGCCTTCTTCTGTTAATATTGCTGTGACCTCCTCGAATATGTCCTTAGGCTTGATGTCGATCTTTATAATCCTCAGCTCGCTGAGCTTTTTCAATGATTCAGCCTCCTTATGGTTGTCTGTGACAAACTTGTTGTTGCTTGCCTTTATCCTTTTTGCCCAGTGCGCTATGGTCTTGATAAAAGGCTTGACATCGTCTTCTCCTGTGATCTCCTGCAGGATCTTTTCCAGTTTTTCAACATCCATAAGTTTAATGGCAGGAAAAAACATTTATAGTCATCATATAGCTTCAAGGAAACTATCCGAATGTAAACGTGTATATCTCGAAACCGGGATTTGCCCTGATTTCCAAAAGGTGAGGGGAGTAATCAGGCGCTGAGATAATGTTATACAGCCTTTGGCTGTCTATCACTGCCACACCGGCTGGGACGCTGTCAATAAATATTTCTACTACTCCTGCACCGCCTGCGACAATATTTACATCTTTGGCTTTGTAGACGAGGAAAAGGCGGGAATTATTGACAGCTATTATTTTATCCCTTTCATTTTTCCATGATCCGGAGAGATAAATGATGTTTGGCGCCGTGATGTTTGTCTCTTTATAATTGACAATGCTCTCTGGTGAGAAGCCTTCCGGATTTCCCAGAGGAGCCCGTGCAAAATCATAGCCCAGGTAGAGCTCAGGTGTTCCTATCCGGGAAAGTTCCGTATCTGATGATATGTATGTCAGGTTTTTATTAGCCTGCATCGCGGTATTCGTTTCCTGCAGAAGCTCCATTATAGCTTTTTCTGTCTCTTCATATCCGCCTTCTCCTATGTGATCGTACCTTATGTTTCCGTCCTTGTCGATCAGATATTTCCGCGGCCAGTAGCTGTTTTTGTATGCGCGCCATGTCGCATAGTCGTTGTCCTGGGCAACTGCATACTTGATTCCGTATTTTTCTACAGCGCTTTTTACGTTGGTGTAGTCCTTCTCGAACTCGAATTCCGGCGTATGCACGCCTATAATGACAAGCCCCTGATCCTTGTATTTCTCATGCCATGCTTTCAGGTAAGGCAGCGTGCGGATGCAGTTGATGCAGCTGTAAGTCCAGAAATCTATCAGCACAACCTTCCCTTTAAGTTCCTCTATTTTCAGCGGCTCGGAATTTATCCAGCCCTTTATTCCGGCAAGCTCTGGAGCTTTGCCAAGTACAGGCAATAAGCTGCGTGTCTTGTTTTCTGGCATATTTGCCGGGATAACAGCAAAAGACGCTGCAATAACAAAAATCGCTATTGCTCCGAATACTATTAATTCAATAGGGAGTTTCACGCTATCACATCACTGCTTTTCTTTTTTTACCTCTGCTGCTGCAGTGCCTGCCATGTAAGAGAAAAATGCAGGCAGAAGAGGCAGTATGCAGGGCGAGAGGAACGTGATTATGCCTGCAATGAATGCTATGAAGAAATTCACTGCCCCTGTGACAGAAACAGCGCCTTCTGTGCTGACAAAAAAGCTGGCTATTATGCCAAGATAGTTGAAAAAGACAAGCATGCCGATTATGATAAGAAACAAACCGCCGATGATGTTGAAGTACCTGAGCACATGCTGGGATCTTTCAAGAAACCCTGAGACGCGCGACGTAAAAGCGCCTGCAACCAGAAATGGCACGCCTATGCCCAGAGAGTAGGCAAGCAAAAGCAGAAAGCCTGAGACCGGTGCAGTTGCTGCAAGGGCATAAATCGAACCGAGTATCGCGCTTACGCAGGGAGTCCACCCTATGGCGAATGCCAGGCCGAATACAAAAGAGGAGATATAGCTGTTGCTGAATTTCCTTGCTTTCAGCTTATGGTCGCTTGTAAGAAATGGAATCCTGTACCTGAGCGAAGCGATGAGAAAGATGCCAAAAAGCATGATTATTATGCCGCCTGCAGTGCGCAGGATATTGACTGCATCAAAGGCAACATCCGAAAGGACAGTCTGCAGCAAAATCCCGACAAGCGAGAAAACTAATGTAAATCCCATCACGAATGCCACTGAGTTCAGAAAGATAACTGCCCTCTGGTTCATTGATTCTCTTCCTGTGTTTTCAGCCCAATGCCTTGTTAATCTCGTTGATGTACCTGTCCTTGTCCCAGCCCTCAGGCGATTTCAGAACGCTTGTTCCGTTCTTCAGGAAAACTTTTGTATGCTGGTAAGGCACGCCAAATTGCCTTGCCAGTTCTCGCTCATTGTCGTCTGTCTGGTCATCGTTGTAGTTTACGCGGAAGCCGATAACCTTGTCCGTCTCCAGCTCGTTGAATGCGGCTTCCAGGTGCGGTACTTCCTGCCTGCATATCGGGCACCAGTTGGCGTAGAAGTAAAGCACGACGAGCTTGTCTGTCTGCACAGCCGCGTCGTAGTCCGCCTTGTTGAAATCTATGAGCGGCGCGGAACTGCCAGCCAGAACTGTGCCTGAGTACTGCGCAGATTGCTGCTGGCCGGGAGGTTGCTGAGTTTGGCTGCTTTCCTGGCTTGACGACGGCGCAATCATAGTTCCGTTAGGCAGTACCATTGTCCCATCGGGCTTGACAATTGTCCCGTCCGGCTTCACGATCGTTCCGTCGGGCCCGGCCTGGATTCCTTGCTGCTGCGTGGCAGTGCAGCCGGCGGTTACAACTGCAGCAATCAAAAGGACTGAAACCAGCATTTCTTTCTTCATCATAAGAGTTCGCATGTGAGCCGTATATATAGATTTTCCCAGATTGCCTTTTAAGAATATCATGCCAAGTTCTTGACGTGCTCATCCCAACCGAGAAAGTTTTCAGGAGGACTCTGATGCTCTGCATCGCCGGCACCAGGGGCGGCGTCGCAAGGCTGCGAATACTCCGCATGCTGGAACAAAAGCCGCGGAACATAAACCAGCTTGCGGGCAGCTTGTCCATGGACTACAAAACTGTGCAGCATCACGTCCGCGTTCTGGAGAAGCTGGGACTCGTGGCATCTTCGAAAAAGAAATACGGCAATTTGTATGGCTTCTCTGCGCTCATGTTGGCAAACAGAAATGTCCTTAAGGAGATATGGGAAAAAGTAGATAAATACGGAAGGTAGAGGTATTTCAATGGCAGAAGCTATAGCGATGCTGATTCACGTCGTAAATATAGCACTGGCGTTGGCGCTTCTCTACATCTATCTCCAGAATTTCAGGCAGCTGAGAAACAGGATGACTGTAGGTTTGGTTGTCTTTGCGCTGTTCTTTCTGGCGCAGGGAATCCTCAATCTCTATTTCGAGGCAAGCATGGTGATGTACTCCTCGGGCGCGGCACAGAGCGCGTCCATGGTTCTGGAGGCGGTGAAGGCCGTCGCCTTCGCGGTTCTTGCCTGGATAAGCTGGGATTGAGAAAGAGAATTATCTGAAATTTACAGAAAATTTGGACAAGTCTCTTTTCAATCTCTGTATGTCAGTATAGAAAATCCCTTTTAACCCCGCCTTTTCCGCAGC
>JACQNX010000027.1 GCA_016202875.1 Candidatus Aenigmatarchaeota archaeon
ACGACCAGATAGATTCATTGAATATCCGAAAACATACTATCCATCCATTGTGGAACTACACAATAAAACCGTTAAGAAATTAGGCAATTTATTTTGCGGCGTTGACTTACACTATCTGTTTCAGGAAAGATATCTGGAACGGTATTTGAAAGGGCGATGAAAATGACAACCGCAAAAACCGGGGAAACATGGATAGAAAAAAAAGGCGCAGAATCCTATAAAAAAGATTGGGCGCACAATCTCGCAGGACAGCGGCAACGAAGCAAAGAATATCCTGAATTAGAGGCGCCTGTTGATATTAGATTAAGTGATATCGAAGAAATAGTCAGAACCTATGGGCTCGACAGCCTTTACATGACAGACGTAGATCCAAACTCATTACCGAGCCTGCAAAAAGAATTTCTGCGCTTTCTGAGAGGGTACGCCGAGGCTGCCAGAGAGCATAGTGATACAGAAACTCTAGGCTATATTGGGAGGCTGTTCATGAGCGGCACAGAGTCTCCAAACTATGGCATATGCACCAGCCATAATGATGAGCTGTCCAAACAACTGGCAGAAATGAAAAGAAATTAACTGCATATTCGCTATTTCTTGACAGAATTAGATGCATTTATTCTAGAAAGGCAGCAGGCTGAAGATAAATCCTGAGACATAGCCGAGCAGAAGCAGATTGACTGCGTAGGCTATTATCGCGACAATGGCTTTCTGCTTCCTGTCTGCTTTCAGCAGGACTTCGCCGAGGATTATCCACACTATCAGAGGCAGGATGATTGCTATTGTAGAGATGACAGGAACAAATACAATCAGGTAAGAAAGCGCGAGAGGCAGGATGAAATAGGCTATGAATGCCATTATCAGGCTGTGCTTGATTTCTATCTCGTGCGTGATAATCTTGTCTGCGATCATGATCGCGATTGCTGTGACGATCACATTAACGACCAAAGAGATTATGCCGCCGACACTGAGAAGCGAAGTGAACAGTGACTCAAACGCCATAATTTTATTTTGTTCTGCGGTATTTATAAAAGAAATAAGGCCAAGATTCAACTGGTACAGTAAACTTTACATTTGTTTCTGCACAGTATATTTTATGTCAGACGTCCCAATATCCACCAGGATCCCAAAAACTCTGGAAAAAGAGCTGGAGGAATACATGAAGACAGAGCATTTAGAAAAATCTACGGCTGTGAGGAAACTGCTCATCAAATCCCTTCAGGAATGGCGGGAGGAACATGCGCTTAAACTATTGGCAGAAGGAAGAACTACAATATCCAAGGCAACAGAGATCGCGGGCGTGGACATATGGACATTTATTGAAAAAGTTAAGCAGTCAAAGATAGTTTGGGTTAAGGACGAGATAATTTCCGAGGATTTAGAGGCTTTTTCATAAGCTGCTTTGACTTTTACATCTCATTTGCCATCACAATTATTTCATCTCTCTCCTCACAAGCTCAGCAACCAGACGGCCGTCAGCGCGGCCGCGAAGCTGCTGCATGACTAAGCCGATGATGACAGATTCTGATTTGCCTGTATTTTTTGCTACTATACTTTTGACAGCTTTTTCTATTTCTTCTTTTGATAATGTTTCAAATTTCGAAATAACCTCGTCTACATCAACGCCGGAAGCGAGCTGTTCAAAAATCTGCGGCAGTGCTGTCTTGGAAAACTTGCCTTTCTGCACAAGGGAGAATACTTTGAATAAATGGTCACGCGTGATTTTCTCAATAGGGAAGCCACGCCTGCGCAGGTCTGTGAATGTGGACAGAAATGTTGTGGCAACGATACGCGGGCCGAAATTCTTGAATTCTTCGAAAAGCGGAAAATATCTGGACCTCACAAGCTGCTTTGCCAGCTCTTCTGTCAACTCTTCGCTGAGCTCTTCTTTGATTTCTTTCAGTGTCTTGGGCAGCTTTAACTTTGCAACATAATTTTTATCGATCCTGATAGCAGGGATGTCGGATTCTGGGTAAAGGCGGCCTGAACCTGGCAGGGGGCGCGTATACTTGGAGCCCATGCCATCAGCAACGCGCGTTTCTTCTGGCACGCCGATGAGGCAATGACGAGCGCGCTCCAGAATTGTGTTCATGGCTTTTTCCACATTGTCGTGGCCCGCGAGTATGAGAACGAGATCTTGTTCCTGAATCTTGAGTTCTTTTTTCAGTCGTGCGAAATCCTGCGTTAATTTGTACTTATTCAAATCTTCGTCGCTGTGAATGATTCCACCAAAACCGTAGGCTTCTGCATAGGCTGCGAGTTCCTTGCCGAATGTGCGGTCGCCGCAGCCTTTCCGGAGCAGGCCTGCAAATTTTGGCAGCTTCAGGGCAAAAACGCGGCCATTGCTAGCGATGATTCTTTCTATGAATGATGCTCGCGTGTCTCTGAAGAGCGCTGTGACGTCTTTTGGCTTTTCTTTGAGCTCCTTCAGTCCACGGCGATGCAATTCTTCTTTGATTTCCAGCAGCGCAGTCTGGCGCTTGACCTCGTTCTCGACGAGCTGCGGGATCTTCTCGAGTTCCTGAAAGCCCTTGATCTCTACACGCGCTCCTGATTCTATCGAGACGTTCACATCCTGTCTGATAGAACCGATGCCTCGCACAACAGGGAAGCTTCTCAAAAGCATGCCCAGGCTCTCTGCAACTTCCTTTGCCTGCTGCGGCGTGTGCATCTCTGCTGAGGTCGCAATCTCGACAAGGGGAACACCAAGACGATCAAGTCGGTACTCAATAAAATCATGCCCCTTTTGCAGGGCTGTTGCTGAATCCTCTTCCAGCGAGATGGTACGAATCCCAACTTCTCCGAAACTCGTCTCCAAGGAGCCGTTCATTGCTATGAGGGCTGTGCGCTGGAATCCTGACACAGAAGAGCCGTCTATTATCGTTTTGCGCATGACGTGCACTTCGTCAACAATCTGCGCGCCAAGCATCCTGGATATTTTCAGGACAGTTTCCAGTGCAGCGGGGTTGACGGGATCTGGCGGCTTTTCATCCAATTCTATGAGACATGTTGACTCAGGATTGTGCTTGTAGACGAATTTTTTGTTCCTGAGAAATTCGTAGATTGCTGCGGGATCCACAACATCGAGCTCGCCTGCTGCGGGCCTCAGGCGGCGCGTAATGGAAAGCGGGAAATCTTCGCTCTTCTTTATCGGGCAGCGGCAAAATAATTTATGCCCTGCATCTAATTGCTTGTGGATTTCCAGGCCGGCGCGCAGGCCGAGGGCCTTGTAATCAGTCATAGAGAAATATTGAAATGGAAGGATTAAAAATGATAACAAATCAATATGAAACGTGTTAATTTTTCCAGCGGCGTTTCATTCACTGTTTCCAGCAATAGTCTGGCAAATCAGCAATCCCGATACTTTTTGCTACAAGACTGATATACTCTGCATACGTAACTGCTCTCTTGTGGCATATGCGTCCATGATAAATCAAAAACGCGTCGAGATCGCGGGAGGAGATCTTGCACGGCTGTCTTATATCGAGCATGGCGTGGATGTACCTAGCTGAAGGAAAGCGCGCAGATCTCGTTCATACCATCTGCGGCGCTGGGCGCTCTGACGTATATCAGCGTACACAAGATTCTTACCGATTTTTTTCAAATAAGGAAAGCGTCCCCTTCCCTTGAGGATATCTCGCCTGCTAGATTCGTGAGCATGAGCTTGCGGACTTCTTCCAGCTTCTTGGTGTGGCCCAGCACGAAGCCCAGCTTTACAAAGGCTGTCTCGGGGTGCATGTCCTCGGCTGGGATGGCATTCGTCTCGCTGAAGAGGATGCGCAGGTTCGTGTAGACGTTTGTGTTGACGCGACCGTAGATTGTTTGCGTTGCGACAACAACAGGTATCCTGGCACTTACTTTTTTAATCGCCGGAATCCAGGACTTCTTCGATGCTGTGGGGATATGGCCAAAGCCTGTTGCTTCAAGGACAATGCCTTTGTATTTTGATGCAAGGTACTCGAGAATTTCCGGATCGCTTCCGGGATATATTTTTTGCAGGGCTATCTTTTCCTCGAATTTAGCGTCTGCTTCTGCTTTTTTGTTTTCTCTTTTTTTGTAATTTTCGTTTAAAACTTCTATATTTCCAGTCGGATATACTTTTGCAAGCGGCAGGTCGTTTATCGGCCTGAACGCATCTCTCCTGGACGCATGCATTTTTCTGACCTTTGTGCCGCGGATGAAAAGGCAGTAGTCGTCGTTCATGGTTGCGTGCATGCATGTCCCGACTTCGGCAATGTCGCTCACGGCAAGATGAACAGCGCAGATGAGATTCATTGCGCTGTCTGTGGAACCGCGATCAGAAGATCTTTGTGCGCCAACAAGGATTACAGGTTTAGACGTTTCCAACATAAACGACAAGGCTGCTGCTGTGTAGTGAAGCGTGTCTGTGCCGTGCGCGACTATCGCGCCGACAGCGCCTCTGTTCAGCTGCTTCGCTATTTCCTGCGACAAGCTTGCCCAGTCAGCAGGTTCCATGTCCTCGCTCATTTTTGTGAATGGCTGGACGATCTCAATGTTCGCGATATTGGCAATCTCAGGCGTTTTCTTCACGAATTCCTCGGCTGTCATCAGCGAGATAACGCCGCCTGTGTTATAATCTACCTTTGATGTTATCGTGCCGCCAGTCGTTATCAAGCAGACGAGGGGCTTTGACCTGTCGAACTTTATTGTTTCCTTTTTCTTTGTTGTCAGGGCTTTTGGTTTTATCGCGTCTATTTTTTTGATTCTGACATTATCAACAGCTAAACCAACATTGTAACCATTATCCAATTTGATAACAAGAACATCAGGGTCCCCTGTGTTGGGCATGAGGATGCCCTCGTAGATTTCGCCATCTTTTTCTACAGAGATGCGGTGGCCTATTTCTATGCTGTGCTTTTTAAGAACGGTTTTAATTGCTTCAAAATATTCAGCCATGAAGATAATTTGGAGAGGAGGGTATAAAAATTCACGGTTTGTAGAAACTTTCATCAAAATCTTATTTCTTTTACTTCTCTAGTGGGTCTGTTCTTTTTATTATATCGACTGCGTCGAGTTCCGCGTCGGCAGAAATAATTGTTTTTATGTTGTTTATTTCCATGGATGCTATATGGAAATAGTCAGAAGGAGAGATGTTATACTCGTATGTTGCTGCTCTTCGTATAAGCGTAAAATTTATATCCAGCCATGTTATTGGCATCGGTGACCTCCTCCCGCGGATAAATCAGCGGGCTTCCCTTTCAGCGCCGCAGGCATGGAAGCTCGGGTTGCGCGCTAAAGGCGCGCTCTGGGGCTGGGTCACTCGCAGCCCGTTCCGGAAGCATGTAGCCTCCGGAAAATTTAAGGATATTCCTGACGCCATTGACGTCAGCATTAATCTCGAATCCGCAGGACCTGCATCTGAAAAGCCCCTGCGATTTCCTGTTCCCTCTGTCCGCGCAGCCGCACCGCGAGCAGGTTACCGAAGAGTTCCTTTCCGAAATCCTCACGACTTTTATGCCCTTTTCTCTGGCTTTGTACTCAACATACTGCGTCAGCCTGAGGTAGGGCATGTTGCTGACGATCCTCCTGAACATCCTGCCTTTCTCTCCAGTTGAATTTCTTATTCCCTTCAGGTCTCCGAGGACGATATAAGAGTCTGTATGTTCTGCTGTTTCTACAACATGTTTCGAAATCTTGTGTAGAATGTCGTTCACTCTCCTTTGCTCCTTGTCAGACATCTGCCTGATTTTCTTCAGGAGTTTCTTCCTGCCGAGTTGCGTGCGCAGGTACTGATAATGGCGCCGGATTCCCCTAACCTCTCTGCCAAGGAATATGGGACGGTTGTCAAAACTGCCACAGACAGTTGCTGTCACTTTGGAGCCCAGATCTATGGCTAAGATGTTAGAGTATGATTCCTTGATCTGCACTTGCCTTACAACTGTTATGTAGATCCACCAGTTCCACCTGCCCTTGTGGTTTTTCTTCCTGAAAACTTTTGATTCTCCGAACTCGAACTTTTCCGGAAAATCCTGGTGAGGCTTTATCGCGACCCACAGGCCGCCCCTGCGCCCTCGGACGGGAATCCTGCACCAGTACTTGGCGAGCTTGTTATTTTTCTCTTCAATTTTTATCAGGTCTTTGCGGACAGAAACCGGATAGTCTTTGTTCGCGTCAATCCGCTTGTAAAATCTGAGCGCCTGCTGCCTGTTTGCGGAGTGCAGCTGTAGATTTTTATACAGAGGCAGAAAGTCAAGCCCCTCTTTTTCCAGCTGCAGGAGTGTCTGGACATTCTTGAACTCGCTGCTCAGCTGCGCTTCCTTTACGTTTGTCAGGTCGGTGATTTTGCATTTTATGATTTTCTGGACTCTCTGCATTCTGACACATTGTAAAGCGATATATAAAGGGCTTTGCCTAGGGCGGAAAACGTGAAAAGTGTCGGGAAAAGTGTCGGGAAAACTGGGCGGCAATTCATTCGCTGCCTGAAAGCAGCGGTTTTCTTGCCGCTGTTGATAAATAGGCAGGTTTCTATAAATTTATAAACATACCAACTAATCTCTACAAACATCGCCACCGTAGCTCAATTGCAAATCCCTTTCTTGTAAGAAAGGTCTTTGCATTTCCCAAAGAACATGTAAAGATATTACAAAAAGATGAGGGATGGCAGAGAAATCTGGTAGAGCACTCGCCAAAACTTTTCTTGAAAGAAAAGTTTTATTAAAAGAACAAGAAGAGTTTCGAGAATTGTAGCTCTGCAGGAAAGCGAAAGGTTAGGG
Organism: Candidatus Aenigmatarchaeota archaeon; assembly: GCA_016202875.1. GTDB lineage: Archaea > Aenigmatarchaeota > Aenigmatarchaeia > GW2011-AR5 > GW2011-AR5 > JACQNX01. The sequence continues at coordinate 6,729 of JACQNX010000027.1, forward strand.
GTTCAATTCCCTTCGGTGGCTTTCAATAGTTTATTCATAAAGCCTCATTTAAATACCCCCTTATGCATAGAAGTAGCATGGCAAAGATAACTACAGAGGAAAGGGTTGCGAATATCAAAAGCAGAAGCAACCGTGCTGCTGTAAAGAAGTTTGTTTCTTATCTTCAATCAGAGGGCAGAACAGAAGCAAGGATACAGAAATATTGCTGGATGCTTTCCAATAT
>JACQNX010000029.1 GCA_016202875.1 Candidatus Aenigmatarchaeota archaeon
AAAGAAAGAAGAAGGGGCTGCTCGCGCACACAGCGCTCTTAGGGCGCTGTGTACATCCGCAGCCCGCTTTTCTTTGGGGTGTGGTCAGTAGGAAGCAAGACAACCTAGGGTTTTCTTTTCTTCCTTTATCTTTCCTAGGTGTCGCTGCACTGATACTATCGGACATGTAAGCACCGCTCACTGCCCGTAATATTTTTCCATTGTTTCTTGGGAAATGCAAAGACCTTCTTTACAAAGAAGGGATTTGCTATTTTAAAACTTCTATCCCCAACTCGCCAGCCATCTTTGATGCACTGAACTTCCTCGCAGAAGGCCCAAGCAGGTAAGGGGACTTTACGCCTGTAATTATTGTGATGACATGTATCTTGTGCTTGAAGTTGTCGTCTATGCGCGCGCCAATTTTCACCATAGCCTCTGGATCCAGGTTGCGCTGCACAGCCTCGCCTATAATATTGATGTCAGCCAGTTTGAGATCATCCCCGCCTACGATCTGTATCAAAGCCCCGCTAGCGCCCTGATAGTCTACCTCCAGCAATGGGTGATTCAAAGCCCGGGTCACAGCTTCTAAAGATCTTTTCTTTGAATCCGATTCTTCGCTTGTGCCTACGCCTATTGCTGCGACGCCGCCAGATCTCATGACTGCACGCACATCTGCGAAATCCATGTTTACAAGCGATGGCAGTGAGATGGTGTCTATAATGCCTTTGATCATCGTTGCGATGAGATCGTCTGCAATAGCAAATGCCTGTTTTAATGGCATCTTGCCCGCGAGTTCAAGGAGTCTCTGGTTTTCTATTACTATTACTGTGTCGCAGACCTCTCTGAGATTGACAAGCCCTTCTTCTGCCTTGACAATGCGCGCTCCTTCTAGCTTGAACGGCAGTGTGACAGCACCAATAACAATGGCCCCGCTGTCCTTTGCGAGTTTTGCAATAACAGGGACAGAGCCTGTGCCTGTTCCCCCACCCAAACCGCAGGTAACAAAAACCAGATCCGTGCCAGAAAGAACCTGCCTTAAATCATTCTTGCTTTCAAGGGCAGCATTCTTGCCAACTTCAGGATAGCCGCCAGCACCAAGCCCTTTTGTCAGCGATTTGCCGATAAGAACCTTGTTGTGTGCCTTTGTTATCATGAGGTGCTTTGCATCCGTGTTTATGGCCACAGTTGTTGCGCCATCCAGTCCTTTATTGAACAATGCAGTGATGGTGTTGTTTCCGCCACCGCCGCAGCCGACGATTGCTATCTTAGCCTTTTGTGCTTCAAAATCTGTCACATTGTCAAAATTCGCCATGTTGGACCCTCGCCTTTTTCAATATTTTAAAAGATTTGCTTTTAAATTATTGTCTTGAACAGATAGTTTGCACAAGCGAAATGCTATTTTAATAGCAAACATATCTTATTCTCTAGTCCAACATGTAGTTTGTCCAGAACTCGTGTATGCACATCAGAATTGTCCAGATTCTGAATGTAATGTTTCTCTGCATGGCGCATGTCCAGTGCGTCTTGCAACATTTGTAATTACTTTTTATTTCTCACGGCTCTATATAAAGCATTTGTGTGCAGGGACTTATATGTTGCAGGCAACAGAACTCAAGGAAGTTCTCAGCCATAGAGTCTTATTGTAAATGTTCTAGCAGCAAAAACGCCTAGGCAGAGCTTTCTGCAAACATAGAGTTTTTATGCAATTTTTCATTGTTGGCTGCTAGAAATCATAATTTTTAAAATTGGAAAGAAGAAATTACACTGACTCTTAATTTGACCACACCTTAACTGTCAAATTAAGGGTTAAAATAAGACGGGTCATCAGGGGCAGAATAGTAAATTGCGAAGCTGCCGGCAGCTTTTCCTGTTGGCTCAGCCTGCGGCGCACTGGTGATGCAGCCCGCTGTGCCGGCGGCAATCAGCAGCAAAATGATCAGCTTCATGAAAGGTTTATCGGGAAATTCACTATTTTAAGATAGTGATACTCGGCTGAATATATTTCTGCGCGCCCTGTTGGGCAATAAAGCTCTCTTATATCTTCCCTGCAAAATTATTCCTATGCGCCTCACGCTTCTGCTCTCAGCCCTCATAGTCATCGTCTTTGTTTTAGTCGTGCTCTTCGTTGATAATATTGACGAATTTTATTCCTTCTACGGCTTCTCCGACCAGAACATGCTTGAACGTCCTTATGTCTTCTTCACATCAATCTTCCTGCACGCCGGCATTGAGCACCTGCTCGCAAACCTTTTTGTCCTGGTCTTTTTCGGTCTTGCTGTTGAGAAAGAGCTCGGTTCTGCCCGCACACTTGCCATCTTCCTGCTCGGCGCAGTTGCAGGCGACATGCTCTCCTTGGCTGTCTACCCCTTTGATGCACTGAGTGTTGGCGCATCTGCAGGCATCTTTGCGCTCATAGGCGTAGGCATGCTTGTGCGCCCGCTTGATCTTTCTTTTTATCCGCTCATCCTTCCAATCCCGCTTTTATTTCTGGGCATAGCCTACACTGTCTACAACATCTATGGCTTCTTCTTTCTCCCGGAAAGTAATATTTCCTATATCGGACACTTTGGCGGCCTTTTCGTCGGCCTTGTACTTGGCTTTGCAGAAACAGGATTCAGGAAAGGCCTGAAGACGTTGCTGATAGGGATTGCAGGGCTCGTGATTATTGCGGCGCTGTGGTGGTATTTTGTTTCACGGGCATTGTAACGTTGGCGGGACTTAAGAAGGGATGTAACAGAGAAGGGACACCCACAAAAATCCTGGTTTAGACCAATTATTTCTTTTTACTAATTAAATATGTAAGGACTGCTTTTCCTAATTCGGTAGTTTGATAATAGTGTTGTATTGAATGTGGATTATCTTTCAATACTTCAACAATAAGACCACTTTTTGTAAGTTTTTGTAATCTTTCTTTATAGTCGGCACCAAAAACTTCTTCAATATTGTTTATTATTTTGCTTTGTACTAAGAATGTTAATAAATCTTTATCTCTTTGGTCAGAAACAGAATTTATAACACGAAGTTGAAAATCCTGTATGTATGACATACTATCTATGTATTTTCAGTGCTTTTATAGTTTGAGGTAAAGGTTTATTTGATGCATGAGAACTTTGAATTAGATAACATAAAAAAACGAGATAAAATAAGCATATTTGTTCTTGGGTCTAATTTTCCTGAATCAGAAAGAGAGAAGAGAGCTAATGTATGTTTAGACCTTAGAAATCAGCGTCAATTCCTAAATACATTTATTATGGAAGATAAATGTACCCCAGATAAATACAAATATTTTGATGATGCTTTCAAAGATTTTATTCACGATTCTCATATGATAATAGCAATACTCACTCAACAAGGTAGTAAAGATGGTATAGGATGGGAAATAGGGTTTATGCAAGGTATCGATACTTTATCAGAGAGTTTTGATATAAGAGAAAAGCTTTTTTTGTGTCTGGAAAATGATATAGAGACAAAACCAGAACTTACGCAAATGATATCGAATGGCATTGTAAAGAAGTCTGGTTGTAGGATAGTAAAATTTTCAAATATTAATGAGTTATGTGACACTTTAGAATCATTAGCTCATTCACAATTAATGAAGACTTTATCAAACAATTAAAAGTCCCTATCTGTTACAGCCTCATTTAAGTCCCGAGAACGTTACACTGCAGTTCTGCGTCTCAGGAAAGAAAACATTCCCCAGAATCTCCTCTTCCTTTTTTCCGGTATGTAAGGCACGCCAGCAAGCGATGCAGCAATGCGCAGATATTCCTGGCTGTTCGGCAAGGCTCTGTTGTACGCAACAAGCGGCGCCTTGACAGCAAGCCCCTTCAGATGGTTGCTGTCGCTCTCCAAATAGCCTATGACATCCATGTTTGTGAGTGCTGCTATCTCTGTGGTGCTCATCTCGTAGTTCTCTTTCAGGGCATTGTTCACAATTACGCCCAGGATTTTCTTGTTCAGCATATTTGCAATAAGCCCGGCTCTCCTCACATCTGCCACAGAAATATGGTAAGGCTCAGTCACAAAAATGATTTCATCTCCCAGCTTAATCGCTGCAAGCCCCTCTTTTCCGAAGCAGGGCGCAGAGTCTATCAGCACTATCTCATCGTCATCAAATTTTGTCTTGAGTTCCTCAAGTCTTGAGAAGTCCACGCCAGGCAGGTTGTCCAAAGAGAGCGCTGCCGGGATGACCCTGAAGCCAAGCAGATGGTTGTATGCAATCTCTTCAAATGCTGCCTCGCCCTTCAGGAAATCGTTCAGCGTCTTCTCATGCGCCACGCCAACAGAAATGCCAACATGCGGCGTTGTGACATTGGCATCAATGACAGCCGCTTTTTTGCCCAGAGCAGCCAATGCAGTTGCCAAGTTTACCGCAGCAGTAGTTTTTCCCACGCCGCCCTTGCCAGAAGCAACTGTTATGAAGCGTGCCATTGTGTAAATTTTTAGGCTTGAAAGTTTATAATGCTATCATCTCTGCTCTTTTTTGTTTTGTTTATGGGACTTTAGAAAATGCAAAACCTCCTTTCTGAATAATGAAAAATCTTTCAGGTTATTTTCAAGGAACTGGAATACGAGCTCGTCATCAACCTCAGCGTACCGGTGCACTAAAATATTTCTAAAGCCCTTCAGGAATGAAACCTCTTATTTCATTTGTGTAAGAATCCAATTCGTCTATTTTTGCCAGTACCTGCTCCTCATCCATGTTTAACCGCCTCCAGGTAGCTTCTGTATATTGGCTTAAAATCTTCGAATTCCTTCACAGTAAGGTGGGCAAGGTCGTACAGGGCATCTTCATTTGCGCAGAAGATAATTTTGCCTTCTTTTAAAATTCTATGCCTTATATAGATGGGCAATTGCTGGAATATCTTGATGTCGAACCTGTTTTTTGCGCCTTTCAGATAATCCAGTTTCTTTTTTGACATTTGTAGATTGCCTTGCTTCGCCTTTAGAAAAATGCATACATCTATATCCCTGTGCCGCTCTTTTCTGGCAAGGCTCCCGAATATGCCTACGGCTAATACATCTTTGTCTTTCTTCGCTTTTTCTAAAATATCGGACATATCCTTGCGCATGAGTATAATAAATACGCCATGCTATTTATAATTGAATATAGCTGCAGCCGCATTTTAGCTGGCTGCCTGCGCCAAATTGAGAAACATTCTGTTAACTGCTTCTGCTTCTCTTCTGTTGGCTTGTGGCGGTGCTTCAAAGAAAGCTTTGCCTGATACATACACATAGAAATTAATGGGAAAAAATTAGAATTGCATATTGATTATAGAGGAAATAATGTAGAAGGCTATTCAGTTGAATTTCTAGATGCTTGCCAACGATCTAAACAACAATGGCATACCTGATGCTAATGTAATTGTTGTAGGTTGGAAGCCGGAAAAAGGCGAATGTGAATTATCGCAAGAAATGATTGCCATTGCAGATAAATTAGAGGACGAAGTCAAGAAGATTGCAGACTCCAGAAATAAATCTTATTCTCCAAAATAATTTCCAAATTATATAGCAACCGGGCTGCTGCCCGCATGCCAGCTCTGCCGCGGCCTCATCCTGACCTTGTAGAGCCGCTCTGAGTTGTCGTCCAGTATTATCGCCGTGCCCTTAAGATGCGGCAGCTCGTTGATGTATTTCCCGATGTCATAGAGCAGATATGTCTGCATGATTGCCTTCAGCGCATCTATGTCCGCCTTGGCTGTCAGGCGGTGCGAGATGATCATGTCTGCCTGTGCAACAGCATCTGGGTGCAGCTTCTCCGGTCGCTGCGTCGCAAAGACAAGCGTGATGCCAGGCTGTCTGCCCTCTTTCACTATTTTGCTTAGCGTCTCTGTTGCAGCAGTTGTTCCTTCATCGGGCAGGAAATTGTGCGCCTCATCTATGAGGAGCCATGGCATAGGCACCCGTCTTATTGGCGAGAGTTCTATGTCAGCAAGCTCTTCGTTGCGCCTTGCTCTGATGCGCTCCTCCAGGAGTTTTCTGCTTGCTATTCCTACCAGAAGCGCCCTGACATTCTGCGGTGTGAGGCTCACGTCTAGTACAGTGACTTTCCCTGGCTGCAGCATATCCGGCATCCGCGATTCGCCGAAAATGCCCCACTCTTTTGCGGCAATGAATCTGTTTTTCAATGCAAGCTTTTGATTCTCCTCGAATTCCTGCTTCTCTATATTTGTGATTATATCATCAAGTGTATAAGCTCCACTCATCTTTGAAATGGTGATGCGAAGAAGTATGCCCAGCGCCTCATTTTCATTCAGACCGAAAACCGAGAGCCAGTCCTCTGCAGAGAGCTCGTGTGCCGCAGCAGAAAATGAAGCATCAAAATCAACGCCCGCCTCAGAAAATGTTTTTGTCTGCCCCTCTGGAACATAGACATCAACGTCAAAGCCCTGCGACGTAAGGTCCCATTCTTTCAGCAGCAGGAGATCTTTCTCGTTCGCAGATTTCATGGTCCAGAATATGCCCTGCGTGTCAATAATCACAGAGCATATATTTTTCTTGATGTTATGCGGCAGTTTTGTCAGCTCTTCTGCTATCACCCCTAAACTAAACGACTTTCCGCTGCCGCGTTTGCCTGTCACGATAATTATATGCGGCCGCAGCGCATCCATGATAACAGGCGTTGTCATGTGCGTGTCCTCGCCCGCACCCACAAGGTGCTTGCCAATGAAGAGCGTGCCCTCTGTCCCATAGCGCTTCATGTCTTCATCGTCACGTCCTACTACAATCTCTGGCATGACTTTATTTTGTTTTCAGATTTATTAAAGAATGAATATCAGACCAGGGCTTTTATTGCATCCCTGATTGCAAAAAGAAAGTGAATCCCTCAAATGTTCTTGCTGCGGAATAGCGCGGAACAAAGTTAAGGTGCACGTGTCTTTTGGCGTTCCCTAAAATCGCATAATTAAATAGATCAGGTTTGAATACTGACCTTGCTGTGTCTCTAAGCGCTCTTACTATGGAAAAATACTCAGTTAATTCTTCTTGATGTATGTCAAAAAAATCTTCTGTATGTCTCCATAGAACTACAAAACATCTTCGTATAATCCTTTATCTTCCAGTCCTGGTAGATTTGCGGCGGGTCGCACAGGTCACATTGCATGTTTTTATTTTATAGTTGAAACGCATTTAAGCTGAAAATCACCTTAAATCCTTTAGCATCAAAGAAAAAGTAATGAAAATCTCTGAACTGAAGACAGGCGACGGAAAAGTCATTGTCGAAGGTGTGGTGGCAGAGAAAGGTGAAGTCCGTGATATCAACACCAAGTACGGCCAGACCCAGGTATGCGAAACTGTTCTTGAAGACGATTCCGGCGTGATCACACTTGTTCTCTGGGGCGACCAGATAAAAGACGTGCAGGAAGGCGACCGCGTGCGCGTTGAGAATGGCTATGTCAAGGAATGGAACAATTCGATGCAGCTCAATGTCGGCAAGTTCGGAACGATAAAAGTGCTGAAGTGATTCCGCAGCACATCATTTCTCAACTATTGCATCAGCCTCGATTTCGATCAGCCAGTCAGGATTGATAAACCCAGATATCTCTATAAAAGAGCAAGCTGGTTGGATTTCCAATGAAATCACCAATTCTCACTGCTCTGGAAAATCCAATATCTTTCTCCAGAGATAATCTCTCACAAGTAAATCAGCGCCGCAAACATCGCGATGCATACAGCAAAAAAGCCCAGCCAGATCCTCTTGTCCCATGCAAAAACTTTTGACCCATCGAGTGGCGGTACAGGCAGCATATTGAATATTGCCAGCCAGATGTTCACCTGCGCAGCAAATGTGAAAAGCGCTGAAGCATAGAAACTGTTAGCTGCCAAAAATACTGTCGCTATTATTATATTTGTCACAGGACCTGCTATGGATATTATGCCGTATCTCTTCTTGGATAGGGGGAGAGTGTTTCCCCACAGGTCCGTGCCCTGATAAATCATCACAGCTCCAGGCGCAGCGAATACGACGCCGAACATCGAGAATGCTATGGCTATCGCAAGCCCCGTCTTCCATAGCCTGTATTCGGCATGTATTTCGTAATGCTGCGAAACGAGCTTGTGGCCTATCAGCTCATGCGCGAGGAATCCTATTCCCACCGCAATGAAGGAGAAGATGACAAGCATTGGAAGCTTCAGTATATTCAGGTTGAATATGCCGTCGCTGAAAGCGAGGGCGAACGCTACCGAGAGCACGATCGTAGATATTACGATCTCCTTTATTTCGATCAAAGTGAAAACGAACTTCATTTTTTATCAATCCGTATAGTCGGGGCTTTGTAAAAGAATTATTTCTCCGGTCTCCGATCATAATATTTTCTTATTTGATGTATCCTAATTTCTTGAAAAGGGTTTGTGTTGGCTTGTTCAGCTTGTATTTCTTTATATCTTTGACATCAACCCATTGAAAACTTTTCATGTCGTCGCCTGCCTTTAATTTTCCTCCCTTGAGATCGCAGACGAACTGCAGGAAGATGTAGTAGGTCTCCTCATTGTTTTTGTCATGCTCTATATCAGTATCAAATGCAACTTTTGTTATGTTTTCGACATCCAGCCCTGTTTCTTCTTTGATTTCCCTGGCTACTGCATCTTCGGCTGTTTCCTCTCCTATTTCCAAGCCTCCTCCCGGCAGGTGCCATGTATTTGGATAAGGCCCCCTTCCATCTGGCTTTCTACCCAGAAGAATCTTGCCGCCTTTCTTGATAACTACAGAAACGATAAGCCTGCTTTTCATATAGCCTTCTTCCTCTTTTTTATCAAACTTCTAAATAAATAATACTCTTCTATATTTCTTTTGGCGTTCTTTTTTGATCAAACTTTTTCCATTTTAAATTTTTGATCAAACTTTTTCACCTAAGTGTTGTAATATTAAAAAGTTTGAAATGGAGGCGCGCCCTCGGTGGCTGCCTGTGACAAAAAGAGTTGGTCCAGTATCATTGCTCCACTCAGCGCACCTGAGAGCACCATGTCTATAGTTTAGGGCTGCTTCATTCCTGACCTGACCCGTTTAGCCATAAGCATGACCCCACAGGACTGAGCTTCGACGCTCTGATACCGGGCTCCTGTTGCCAAAGACA
>JACQNX010000028.1 GCA_016202875.1 Candidatus Aenigmatarchaeota archaeon
AGATTGCGATACGTTCTTGGTTGGTCATGGATATACGATGAAAGTGCAATCTTTTATAAGTTTTGCGTTAACTACTTTAATATGCCGATATCTATTGAAGAGTATAAAACAAAACTGTCTTCTAAGATTTAGAAATAGCCCATCATTTCTGAAGAATTGAAGCCGAAGAACGTTTCCTTAATATGCGACTGAAAGGAGCCTATATGTGCGAAGCACTGTCCGGCGGTCCTGAAATAATATATTCGGAATTTCGTTGAACAAGGAGTTATGCGCACTTTGCCTTTCGGCGGGTATGCATGTATATGAAGCCTGCTGTATAAATAAATTTTTCCCCCGCGGCAACGGAAAGGACTTTTTATATTTTTAGCGGGAATTTCTCTCCATGAAATTCATTGTTGTTGTAGGGGGCGTTATTTCTGGCGTAGGGAAGGGCATTGCAACAGCCTCCATAGGCAAGATCATGCAGGAGCACGGCTTCTCAACCACTGCGGTGAAGATAGATCCCTACATAAACTATGACGCAGGCACTCTCCGGCCAACAGAGCACGGCGAAGTCTGGGTGACAGATGACGGCGGGGAGATAGACCAGGATCTGGGCAACTATGAGCGTTTTCTTGGATATGAGATCCCGAAGAGAAATAATATTACCACAGGCCAGGTCTACAAGGAGCTCATCGACAGGGAGAGGAGGGGCGAGTTCCTAGGCCAGACTGTGGAAGTCATACCGCATGTTCCCAACGAGATCAAGAGGCGCATAAAGGAAGCTGGCCAGGGATTTGACATAGTGCTTGTGGAGGTAGGCGGCACAGTCGGGGACTACCAGAATATGCCGTACCTTTTCGCCACAAAGAGCCTGGAGATGGAGCTGGGGAAAGAGAATGTGATACACATCCTTGTGACATACCTGCCTGTGCCTTACAATATCGGCGAAATGAAAACCAAGCCCACGCAGCAGGCAATAAAGATGCTCAATGAAGCGGGAATCTTTCCTGATTTCGTGCTCTGCAGGGCAGGGGTAAAGCTGGACGACGTCAGGAAGAAAAAGATCGAAGCGAACTCCAATGTGAATGCGGATCATATAATCTCTGCGCCTGATGTGGACACAATATACCAGGTGCCGCTGAATTTTGAGGCTGAGAACCTGGGGGGAAAACTCATAGCTGCATTAAAACTCCAGCCCAGAAAACAGCCTGACTGGAGCAAATGGGAAAATCTTGTAAAGCAGATAAGAAGCCCAAGACAGATGCTTAATATTGCCATAGTCGGAAAATACGTGGATATCGGCGAATTCTCGCTCATTGATTCTTATATTTCAGTGAACGAGGCTGTCAGGCATGCAGCTGCGAATGCAGGCGTCGGCGCGAAAATTACGTGGGTGGATTCCAAGACCTTTGAGAAAAATACGGAAAACTTGAATGTGCTCAAGAATTACGAGGGCATAATAGTGCCTGGCGGGTTTGGCGCGAGCGGCGTCGAGGGCAAGATAGCGGCAATAAAATTTGTGAGGGAAAACAATATCCCTTATCTCGGGCTCTGCTACGGCATGCAGCTGGCAGTGGTGGAATTCGCAAGAAACGTCTGCGGACTGCAGGGCGCCAACACCACTGAGAACGATCCTGCAACAAAATACCCGATTATTGACATTCTTCCAACACAAAGGCATGTGCTTGCTGAGAGTATTTACGGCGCGAGCATGAGGCTAGGTGCGTACGCCGCGGCGCTGAAGCCGGGGACAAAAGTCCTTGAGCTCTACAGGAAAACAGGGCGCCTGGAAAAGGACATGAAAAAAATCGCAATGATGAAGGACAGGCTGCGGCTAGGCGCACTGGACAGGGGAAACGCCATGCTTGAACGGCACAGGCACAGGTACGAGGTGAACCCTGCATTTATTGATGTTATTGAAAAGAACGGCATGGTCTTTTCCGGCTTCCATACAAGAGAGGATGGCACAAAGCTCATGGAATTCATAGAGATGCCGCAACACAAATATTTCATAGCAACGCAGGCTCATCCTGAGTTCAAGTCCAGCCTCGAGGACCCGGCGCCGCTGTTCCTCGGGTTCGTGGAGGCGTGCAGGAGGAAATGAAATTAAAGATCTATTTGCAGGATAGGCAGCATCCGACCTTTTATTGAGGACTTTTTTTCACCTACCTTACGCGCTCCCATCTTAAGATAAAACCCTTCTGCATTAGGATCTGATACCACGCGGACATTCTTGGCGTTTAATTTGGAAGCTGTTCTAAGCAGATGATTGAACATTTTTTTTGCCAAATCCCTTATTCATCCATTTTGGAAGCAGCCAAAATTCCTCTGCCACAAAGCTCAAGTTTTGAGAAACTTGAAAAAGAAGTTGCTGGGGTTAAAAAAATTCTCGACTTATTTTTTCAATGAAAAGTCCACGGCAGCTTGTACTAAAATCTCAGTTGTATCAAAATCTTTTAGTACAATGACATCATCTATTCTTTGGTTGCCGCCCATCACATTTTAAGATCGGTATCTTAACAGCTAATTGCATGTCATCATAGAAAATGTGTACTGTGTTGCAGCCAATGATGATCAAATCACTCTTTAGAATAGCTTCTCTTCAGAACTTGATCTTATGCAAATTGAACTCTTTCCCGCAGAAACCGCAGAATATCATGGCGCCGTGCCTAATAAGACGGCCGTCCTTACAGCTGTAACAGTGCTTAATCCTCATTTCCACACCCCATTTCCTTAATGCCAATAAAAAATAACTAATAGTTTCCTTATGTTTTTAGTTTATATTTAAAGTTTTGAATGATGAAAATCTTTTAAAAGGGCAGTTTATATTTCTGGGAAACCTCCTGACAAACTACCTTTAAATACTTGTTGTTTTAGAAACTAAACATCAAACCACGAGGTGAACCATTAATGAAATTCAAATACGACGATGACGATGAAGACTGGGATGATGAGGGCTTGGATGACGAAGGCGACGACGACGAAAATGAGGGCGAATGGGCAGATGAAGATGAATAGGTAAAACCGCTACTTTTAATTTCCCTGTTTCTAACCTTTTTCCTATCATTATCGCAAAAACAAAAGATACTGACAACTCAGCAAATATTTTTCTCTATGTGATTTGCGACTCTCGGATAATTTTCTTTCAGATGGTGCATATATTTTATTGCCAGCTTTTTCGTTTCTTTGCATCTGCCAGAACAAGGGATGTGAAAAATATAAGGCGAGAGGAAGGAGAAAGCATGCCTGGAATTTTCTGAAAAGAAGAAGTCGTCTGAATTCAAGAACACAGAAGCGCAGCAGACAGGGAAGCCGAAATTTATGCCATTCTGAGAATCGCGCTTCTGTTTTTTCGCAAGCCTGCCAATGTGAATTCTTCCATTTTTAATTGCAAAGGGAATTTCGTATTCCCTGAGGATACTGATTAATCTAGGTGAAGAAAAAACCCCCACACATGAAAGGGGTTTCAGGCCATCTTTTGCCAGGACGATAAGCGCTGCGTCCCTTGAAGTTATTTCTTTTTTGTGGACCAGTGAAATTAGCTTGGCCTGGAATTTGCGCATTCCTTTTCTTTGGTCAGAGAAATATATAAGGTTTATTTTTCAGCTCTATCTCCCGCAACATCTTTTGTATTTCTGCCCAGAACCGCATGGGCAAGGATCATTTCTGCCTGTTTTTTTCGTTGATGTTTCTGATTTCTTTATAGCTGCATTTCTCTTTTGGACATTTCCAGTAGTTCTCAGGTCTTGTGCAAGCATCTTGTATCTACTGTCCATTGTCAATGTATATAATTTCTCTGCTATATCTGCCGCTAGATTCAATTCTCCCGCAGCAGTAAGTAATCTTCCTGCAAGATCAAGGACCCTAGTCGGTTCTCCTGTAGCTTGCATACCTTTTTCTAGGAAGGGTATTATTTTATTTCTCATACCTTCCTGTGCATATAGTACTGCAAGGCTGGGATAGTATGACAAGTCTCCGAATGCATCAGGTTGCAATTCGAGAAATTTCTCCAATGCATCGAGAACCTTTTTCCTATTACCGGATTCTGTATATGCATGACCAAGCGCTTGAAATGTTTCAGCTTTAGGTTTCATAGAGACTGCTCTTTCTAGGTCCAAGACAGCTTCTTCGCTCCTTTTTAGACTGCGGTAAATATCTGCTCTGCTTTTATAATATTCTGGTATTTCTGCACAGAAAATCGCAGCTGTAATATGTTTTAAAGCTCTTTCGTAATCTCCTCTCTGGTATTCTGACCTTGCTTTGCCAAACCATCCAACATGTAGCTCAGGGACCATCTCAATTATCATATTCCAGTATTTTTCTGCTTCATCCGGCTCATTATGCCTGTTGCAAATAGTTCCTAAACTGATAATGGACTCTAGCGCAGTGTCGTCCAGTTCTATTGCGATTTTAAACTCTTCAAGTGCTTTATCACGTTGCCCTATGAACTCGTATATCATACCTTTTGCATGGTGGAAAATGTAGTGCTCCCCACATTTTTGTATACCTGTATCACAGGACTCAAGCGCAGCTTGCGGATTGCTTTTTTGGAAATGCAGCGACATCTTTATGTAATTTTGCATTCTTTCCGGTTCTTCCAGGACTGCATTAGTTAGGAATGCGTTATAATCCGGAATGCTAGCTACTTCCACGTCAAATTCTTTGGCGATCCCCAACACAGTTTCTCTAGGATCATGCAGTGTATATTCCAGCGGCATTATTTCACCTTACCATGAATGAGTAACAGATTTATATATTGTCCTGAAATTTTTCCTCTTTCCTCAGCCGTTGGATCTCTCAATTTTTCCTTTCCTTCATCATCATAGTCGATAACTTTTGTAAAAATGTTAATCCCTGTTATGCCATTCTCCTGTATCAAATCTAAATATTTAGCGCGTTCTATTCCAATAGTGTTTCCTATTTCTTTTTGTACGTATTCCGCAGCAACATCTGCGCTCACTAAGGTATTTGTATCTGCATTGATAACAGGTCGTCTAAGACCAAGATATACAGAGCCGTTTGGCTTGCATATTTTTGTGGCTAATTCGCTCACCCATTTATAAGGATGCGTTAAATATGCGCGTGGCTCGCCGCGTCGCAGTAATTCGAGAAATTCTACCAGCTGTGCTGAATGACCTCCCGGCAGCATAAAACTCATACTGTCTGCTTTTCTTCCTTGATTGTACAGGACACGTACAGTATTCCTCAAGTCTTCCATGTCATCCGCAAGAAGTTGTATCTTGGTGAAATCCAGTTCCTCCATAATCGGATAAGGCCTCAGGACAAAGCCCCTTTCCGGATGGAATGAAATATATGTGCGAGATCGTCTTTCAGCAGCCCTTCCCTGCGTTTTTAGAGCCTCTTCTGCAAATTGCAGGCAGTAATTGTTGATATCCACCCCAATGACAGAATCAAAAGGCAGTTCTTCTATTAACCTGCCTCCGCCACAGCCTATGTCGACTAATAACCCTTCTTCGGGCTTGAAAAATCCGACAGCGTCTCTGTAAATGCCAGCTTCCTTATGATGTCGTGAGACCTCATCCCATTCTTCTGCGTAGTTTTTCAGTCTCTTGTCGACCACAGGAAGAAGGATCTTGGCGATCTGCTGAAAAGTTGTTTTATGACTTCTATCACAAATATCCCCGCCCTCCTCTTTCAACTGTTTCCTCATAGCTTCGTCTAGCTCTTCCAAATAAGCAGAAACTCTTCTGTCATTGATAGTTTCTTCGGCACTTGAAAGCCATTCCTGAAGGTTGCTCTCCATATATATCACTTAGTGGTAAGTAAAAGAGAAAGATTTAAGAGCATTTCGGATGGGCAAGCCAACTCTCAAATATCTGCTTCCACAAACTTAAACATTTTTCTGCGCCAGTTCCATAAATTTTGCACGCTATCGAATTCCATGTCCGCCCCTTCAAAAATTACCTTTAAAAACCTTTCTTCTTTTTGAATTAGTATGATTCTGGAAATTTTCGAGGCAGACGGCTACACATTGCCCACGGACATAGATGTGCTGCTCATTAACCTCAAGAAAAAGTATGCTGCCGACCTTGGCATCAAGAAAATTAACATTACTAACAAAGAAGAAATAAGAAAGCATAAAGATATTGTTCACCTGCTGGCACAGCAAGGTCTTGATGCATTGCCTCTCATCAAGCTCGATGGCAAGATAGTCGACCATGCAAAACTAGAAAAAATGCTCTACAAGAGGCTGGGCTAGTTAAAAGATAACTATATATACCACTGAATAGTAATGAATAAGTAAAGGTATGGCTATGGGAAGAAAGTGTAAAAACCGACAGACGTTCCATGTGAAGATTTACAAAAAATTATGCACTATGGATGGCGTGCCTAATGGATGTGAAGCACGTGCGACTGCGGCTCGGGAAAGCGGCTGGATGGAGACGACAAATTCTAGTAAAGAAGGTGCCCTCACTGCAGTTTATGCAGGAATCTTTAAAGTTGACAAAAGAACTATAGTTGATATTGAGAGAACTTGTCTGGGGGCTTATGTTCTTAATGATGCAGAGTACGCAGCCACACAACGACTTGTACAGCAGGTCAGAGAAACTGTTGAAAGGTCGCTAAGACATGAATATGCACGTTAGATGCCTTTTAATATTTTCAATGCTTTTTGTTAGTTATGAATGACCAGAAGCAGTTCAAGCGCGCGCCTGCTGTTTACAGGAAGATAGCTGAGATCATGCCTGAAAAAGACATACACGTGCGGCTCCTTGGCCGAGTGATTGGCAAATCTGATGGCATAGTAGTGATAGATGACGGAACAGGAAG
>JACQNX010000030.1 GCA_016202875.1 Candidatus Aenigmatarchaeota archaeon
GCAGTGCCCACAGGCTTGCCAAAGCTCTGCCTCATGCCTGACTGAAATCTGTCCGCCCCAGCGCCTGTTGCCAGTGCATTCTCCCTCAGCACATGGTGCGGGAAAACTCATATCTTCATAAAGAACGAATAGCCCTTGACTACGTTCTTCTCGAGCAATTGCACATCTCTGATGAGAGCTCATTCAAGCGCATTGTGCCTGAACTCCACCTGTCTCTCAGCCACAAGATAACATGCATTCTCATAATCTGCCTTGGTGCCAAGCTCAAAGCCTGCAATCTTCGGCTTTGGCACGCCTTTGACATATCCTTTCTTCGGAACGCGGATACTCTGCCTGCTGTTCGGCCTTTCCCATCTTCTGTAGCATCGTCCTGGTCTCAGTGCCATAATCATCAGCCCTTGTTTCAGCTCTCTAATTTGATATGATACTGTCAACTTAAGGGCTGTTATCCATTGATAACAGCCCAGAAACGATGATTAGCGAAAGCTATAGTATAGGACAATACTATTTGGAAATAATACTTATTGTCCTTACTATATGTGAAGACATAACTATAATATCAGTCTAAAAAGTTATGTCTTGCACTATAATCATCGATAAGTTGACAGTATCATTTGATACAAAACTTTAAAAATTGTTGAAAATGGAAACTACGTCTAGGACTCGGCAATTGTCACAAAATTATCCAAAAGCATTCTAGATTGCTCTCGCATTAACTCTGCATTTTCATAAGCTTCTCTGACCAATTGTCCTTCATCTATTTCGTGATCTCTGTGAATCCATTCCCTGTCGATTTCTATCTGTCTTTCAACCATCTCCGGAGTAAATTCCAGGTGAAACAGTACTCCATAGGCATTTCCATATGAGAATGCCTGGTTATTGCATAAAGCTGATGTAGCTAATTTTTTGGCGCCTTTTGGCAAATCAAAAGCATCGCCGTGCCATTGAAGAACCCTTATAGGCGGAATCAAACCCCTTAAATAACGGATCCTTTGACCCATCATATGTTAAATCAACATTATAGTAACCTATTTCTTTTATCGTTTTACCCGCTATAGTATTCGGATATACTCGAGATCCAAGTGTATGAGCCAGAAGTTGGCTGCCTAGACAAAATCCTATAATAGGAATTCTTCCAATTGCAGCTATTATTGCCTGTACCTCATCATCTTTTGATGGAAATTTATCTGCATTTTCATAAACACCCATCGGACCTCCCATAATAACAAGGGCATCGTAGTTAGAAACATCTGGTATTTTACAAGGCTTGTTCCACAGTTCGACCCTGTCAAGTGCTATGCTGTTGTCTGCTGCATAGTTTGCAATGAGCCCGGGATGCTCATGAGGCACGTGCTGCAGGACTAGAAATTTCATTTTTATTTATATAGACAAAGCCTTTAAAAAGTGACAGCTAACCATCGTTAAGTTTATATAAATTAGCATATTACCACAGTTATGACACATCTTATTGACGATGCCTGTTGCATAAGCTGCTGTGCGATCGCAACCACAGTAGCAGTTGTTAAGTTCATTAAAAGCGAATTTCCAGACGATAGGTCAAAAGAAGTAGCACTCCCAGAAGGCAACTTCCTCGTGCGCAGAATTGGCTATTATCAGAGAATTATATCACCTGCAATAAAAGGAGAGAGAGGCATTAAAAGTATGTGCAGGTATACACCCTCATGCTCTGAATATGCACGGCAATCAATTTTATATCACGGCTCTATGAGAGGCACGCTTCTTGCAATGGAAAGGCTGGCGCGATGCAATCCATTTAGCAGTGGCGGATACGACCCTGTTCCTCTCTAATACCCTTTTCTCTTCACTATTCTGAATGCAATTGGAGTAACAAGAATTGTAAGAAGTACGAATACAATCAACATTGAGTAGAGCTGCTTGTCTATGAACTGTGAGGAGAGGGCGATGTATGCTATGGCTATTGCATACTCCCCGCGCGGCATCATAGCAGAGCCGAGAAGCCCCACCTCATGTCCCTTATAGCCTTCCCACCATGCAAGGATAGCTGTGCCTATAAATTTCGCAAGTATGGCGAGAATGAAGAGTATAATAATAGACCCCAGAGAATTCAGGATCGTTCCAAAGTCCGCAGACATGGCAGCATATGTGAAAAATAGAGGAATGAAAAAACCGTATCCTATTGTTTTCATCTTGGGCAATATCTCCTCTTCTGTGACACTGGACTTGCTCAATGCATAGCCCGCGAGGAATGCCCCAATTGCGCTGCCGATGCCTATCTTCTGCACCAAAAAAGACACAACAAACAACACGACCAATGCCAGCGAAATTATTATATATTCGTCCTTGAGCTGCTTGAAAAGTTCAAGGAATTTTCCTATCCATTCAGCAATCCACTTCTCTAGCAGGAGGAACACAGCAAGCACCACTGCAACAATGAACAAAATCATTTCAAATTTCGGCCCGATAAGCATAAGGGTTGTTATAACTGTTATCATCAGGATAGCAACCACATCATCAATCCTGCTCACTGCGCTTGCGAGGTTGAAGACTTTTGTGTTCAGTTCGCCTGCATCATGTAACGACTTCAGGGCAATGGCCGTGCTTGTGGACATGATGGCTACACCCACAAACAACCCTTTCAGCGCATCTGCGAACATGAAATAACCGAATAAAAAACCCAAAAGAAATGAAACAAAAGTGCCGGCTATTGCCATTGCAAACGTCGGTTTTATGCCCTTTCTTATATCCGCAACTTTCAGCGTCAGGCCGAGCATGAAGAAGAGAAACAGGATGCCAAAGCTCGCCAGTTCATTCATGAACGCTGTTGGTTTGATAATTACCAAAGCGCCGATAACAAGTCCGCCGATCATTTCGCCGAACAGGACAGGAAATTTCAGGCGCTCTGCTGCCTCGCCAAAGACCTTGGCAGCAATCAGGATAACTGCTATATCCACAAGAATTGATATATCAAGCGCCATGATATATGAATCCATGCTTTTTGGGATTTAAAGATGTTGGTGATAGTGGAGCGCTAGTCCTTTGTGCAATCGTAGCATGGCACAGTAATGCTTATAGTCAAACAACATTACTTTTTCAACGGTTTCCAGTGATACTCTACTTTCTTCATTTTTCTGCCAGGGCCGTGATAGTGGAACCAGCCAAGAATGACTATAACAACTAGAACAATGACAAGAATGAGAAGGCTGTAATCCATAAGAGGCTTCGGTATTTCAATGGATCCGACTCCTGGAACCTGTACAGGCACTTGCTCCTGTGCTGGCGGTTGTTCCCCTGGTTTTTGCTGCGGTTGCTGCTCTTGTACCGTAGCAGCCCGGGCTGTGACGGCAAAAACAGAGAACCCCTGTGTTGTTGCTGTGTACCGGACATGTGTTGCATTTTCATCTGCTAACGTTGTTGGCAATTCTTCCCATTTATCTACATATCTGTTCAGTCTTACAGAGCTCTTGTCCTTGCCCTGCAGCCATGTCTTGTTCACAGAGAATGTTATCTTTGCAGACCTGATGTTGTCATCAGAAAGATTTGTAATTTTTATGTCCAGGTATTTGTAAACATTGCCTGAAGGCGTCGGTACGCTAGGCGCTGCGACTTCTTCAATATTTATCACAACATTGTTGGCTGCATTGACAACCTCTATCACAATATTATTCAGGGCCGTTTTTGTAAATTCCAGCGTTGTGCTAACGCCTGCAATGATCTGCTTTATTGATTTCGATTCGCCCGCTTTCGCAACGCCTACGCCCCCGGCCCCGCCGCCTCCTCCGCCTCCTCCGCTTGTGCTGCCTGTGCTCCCGCTGCTGCCAGTAGAGGTTACTGTAACACTCTTGGATTTTGTTGTTGTGACAGAAGACGCTGTTCCCGAAGCAGTGACAGTGTTCACGCAGTCTGAGGAGCTTTGTGTGACTCTCCAGCTTCTCGTAGCTTCTGTGTTATGCGAGAGCGCGCCCGCGCTCTTCGCAGCTGTGTGTCCTGAGGCCAGAGAGCATCCTCCAGAGCCGCTCCACGTCAGTGTCACGCTGCCCAGATCTCCTCCCGCTATGACTGTTGCGGAGACATCAAACTCACCGCCGCTTGCCACAGACGATGAAGATGAGCTGACAGTAAGGGATTTTATAGTTATGACATTGACATTAGTATTAGTCACAAATGTGTCTGTTGAGGAGTCCAGCTGTATTGACTGAAACTTGTTTGTCGCTCCTGGTGACACGCCTCTTATGCCGGAGAACGTTGCAGTTGTGCTCGCTCCAGCACTTATGCTCGTTCCAAAACCTGTGCCTGTGTAGGATGTCTGCTCTGCCCAGTTGCCATCCACGAGAAGCGTAACAGATGCGAGATTGGCAGAGCTTTGCGTGTCTTCATTTTTTATTGAAGCCTGGCACGAGAATGTCGCGCCGTTCTCAACCACCGCTGTGCCCGATTGACTATTACAAGTAAATGTCTCTATGCTGAGTGCTGCATTGCCAGCTGCAGCAAGAAGCGAGAGCGTCAGCAGAATTGTAATTCCAATAATTTTTATTTTCATGTTCCCACCTAAGTTAAATTAAAGTATACCCATCTTGTGCCTGTCATGCCAAGATTTCCAACTGTGTCGTTCGCATAAACCCTGAACGTGTAGTTTGCGCTCACATTGACCGTATGGTTTCTGTACCAACCGGAGCTGCTTGTATTGGAC
>JACQNX010000004.1 GCA_016202875.1 Candidatus Aenigmatarchaeota archaeon
AAAATGGATGAAATAGAGAGAATGACATACGAAATGAAAGAAGTCCTGAAAAGAAAAGATTATGACCGCATGAAAGCAATAATGAACAGGACAAATGATATTCTCACTTCTTTCGGCCTCTCAATACCAGAAACAGAAAAAATATACGAAAAGGTTGTTTCCCTGGGCGGCGCGGCCAAGATGTGCGGCGCCTGCGGCGGCGGAGTAATGCTGGCTTGGCACGAAGAGCCGGAGAAGTTAATAGAAGCAATCAGAGATCTCGGCTTCGAGCCTTTTGAAGCAGATCTGGCTGTCGAAGGGGTCAGAGTGGAAAAATAGCTCATGTCTTTACAGCAGAAATAACGACTACCGGATAATCTATCTTGACAAGGTCGCCTTCTTGCCTTATATTCAAGGCATTGCGCGCGTTTTCTGGTGCTGCCAGAAGGAAGGCGTTAAGCTGTTCAAGGTCATTGGCAGTCATCTGATTCGACTTTACCCAGTCAGTTGTTGTGACATAAGACTTTGTTTCACGG
Organism: Candidatus Aenigmatarchaeota archaeon; assembly: GCA_016202875.1. Taxonomy (GTDB): domain Archaea; phylum Aenigmatarchaeota; class Aenigmatarchaeia; order GW2011-AR5; family GW2011-AR5; genus JACQNX01. The sequence goes on from JACQNX010000004.1 coordinate 516, forward strand.
ATCCTTTTAGGCTCAAGTCCGCCTTCGCGCAGTAGTTGAAACCATATCTGCCTTGTAGGTATATGTGGCTCGCTTCCTTCAAGCCTTGTATATTTGTGCTTTTCGCGTCTTTCACTTTGCATAAACTCATAAGCCTCTTCAGGAGACTCCATATCACACAAGACAAAAATTCCGTCGGGCTTCATGATGCCTCTGAATGTTCTGAATATGTCCACCTGCTCTGTTGCAGGATAGTTTTTAACAGCAAACCGCGAATACTCGCGATCAAAAGTCTCTTGTCCGTAGTCTAAATCAAAGACGCTGCAAATGCGGGCATCATATCCCTGGCTTCTTAATTCTTCTATTTTCTTTTCAGCAAGGTCGAAAAAATGAATAGTATGTGGAATTTCTCTGCCCGTCAGTCTTTTTTCCATTTCTTTGCCCACTAATCCTGCCCCGCACATCGCATCCAGAACTACATACGGCTTGTCTCTTGGCGTGAATTCACCCAGCTCGAACATGGCATCATAAAGCCCTGTGCTGGAGTAAATGGCAGGACCTCTGGGAAAATCAACCTGATCATAGTGCTGCCCAATTTGTCTTTCCTCTGTCATAATGACACTCTTTTTTTGGATTGCAGAAGACTTTTTAAACATTTCAGAAATAGCTTAACCTAGGAAATCGTAATGTGATAACAATGCCAATCCATTATTCAGCTCCCGGAAAGCTCTTCATTAGCGGTGAATGGTCAATTCTGGAAGTCGGCAATTATGGGCTTGTTGCCGCTGTGAACAACCGGGTTCATGTTTCTGTTGAGGCTTTGTCCGGCTATGACGGCATTTCAGTCACGGCAGAAGAATTCAAGATTCATGATGCAAGGGCCAAAATACTTAGCAGCAAGCTGAATTTCATGAACCTGGATGAAAAATCCAAGGAAACACTGAAGCTTTTATCAACGTCCCTAGAAACGGCAATAAAATTCGCCGAAGAGAAAGGCCACAAATTCAAGCCTTTCAAGATCGCAACATCCAGCAAAGACACGCAGCTTGAGGCTGATGGCGGGCTGAAAAAGGTAGGCTTTGGCTCATCTGCAGCTGTTGTTGTTGCAGCTACCGCAGCTGTGCTGGATTTTCTTGGCTATGTCCCAACCAAAGAAGAAGTTTACAAATTGTCAACGATCTCGCACTATTTCGCGCAAGGCAAAGTCGGCTCTGCTTTTGATGTCGCTGCTTCGACTTACGGCGGGCTGTTTGTGTACTCGCGCTTTGACCCTGAGTGGCTGATCAAAAAAGTGGAAGCAGAGGAAAAGCTTTCTGTCATTGTAAGCGAAAACTGGCCTGGCTTTTACATAGAAGAATTAGAAGTGCCAAATGATTTTCTCCTTTTAGTAGGATGGACTGGTGAATCAGCTTCGACTTCGTCAATGATCAAGCAGATGAATGAATTTAAGAAAAATAATCCTGAAACCTATTTCAAACATTGTAATGAAATCGCCAAAACAGCAAAAGATGCAATTAATGCCTTCAAGAAAAAAGATTACAATAATTTTTACCTGCACCTCTTGGAAAATGAAAATCTTTTGGCAGAGCTCGGAAAGGCAAGCGGCGTGAATATTGAAACCCCGCAGCTAAGAACCCTTTCTGATATAGCAGCAGATTGCGGCGCAGCAGGCAAGCTCTCTGGAGCAGGCGGCGGCGATTGCGGCATTGCTGTTTGCTTTGATAGACAGATTGCAGAAGACATTGTTGCAAAATGGAGAGCAGCAGGTTTGTACCCATTGGACGTTACAATAGATAAGGACGGCGTAAGGAAAGAATCGTAAATACCATTTTTAACCTTTCCCCGCCTAATTCTACTTATGGAACAGGTAATACTTGTTGATGAAAGCGATAACGAGCTTGGATACGAAGAGAAACTAACATGTCATAAACTTCCTGTGAAACTCCACAGGGCTTTCTCTATTTTCATTTTTAATGGAAAAGGTCAGGTGCTACTTCAAAGACGCGCCAAGAGCAAGCATCATTGGGGAGGTTTTTGGTCCAATACATGCTGCAGTCATCCGCGACCAGACGAACCTGTCGAGTTGGCAGCAAAACGCAGACTTGAAGAAGAGATAGGCATAGTCTGTGACCTGCAGTTCCTCTTCAAATTCATCTACAAAGCAGATTATGACACTACATGGGGCGAGCATGAGCTTGACTGGGTTTTTGTCGGCTATTATGATGGTCCGATAAAGCCTAATGAAGATGAAATAGATGACCTTAAATTCGTCGATATAGATGCATTAAAAAAAGACATGTCAGCACATCCAGAAAGGTATACGCCATGGTTCAAGATTTGTCTAGATCGCGTTCTTGAGCATGTCGGGAAAAAATAAAACAGATAAGAAAGCCGATAAGAAGGCGCATTTTCTGCTTTTGCGGTATTCTGCAATTAGCCAGCACTTCTGGATTGTATTTTCTTGTGCCTTGTTATGTAGCCAGCCATCTTGTTTCTAACGCGCTTTGAGAGCGTCAGCCCAAGCTGATTTACATCCCTCTTGGTCGTTTCAAAATCAGTACCAAATCTTTCAGGATACCTTTTCCACATCTCTTCACCAGCGTTCTTGATGTCTTTTGTCCGTACTCTGCCCAAAATTATCACCTTTCTTCTATAGCGAACTAACGTTTTAATACCTTCTGAAAATCAATTTAGCCTATGAAAGCATTTATCGCCAGAACGCCTGTAGGCATTTTTGCATTTTACGAAGATGGGACACTGATCAGCTACAAGTTGGCAGATTCGGTACAGGAAGGATTAGGCTTCATCAAAAACCCTGTAAATCCTTTAGAGTCAGATCTTTCTGGATATGAAATTACTGAAAATGATTTATCTTACCAGATATTGCGCAGAAACTTCAGAAATATATGGAACAATATAATTGGAAAGAGCGGTAAGGAATTGCAGATATTTCTCAATGAATTTGGCATCAAGTATTCGATGTCCTTCCTATCTTCTGCAGTTTCAAGGGACAAGCTCATTATTCAAGCTGCCAGCGCTCTGGCAGATCTTACAAAAATAACAAACATCTACACAGAAAGGCTGTGGGAATGGTTTTCGCTTCATTACCCAGAGGCAAAAAGGACAGAGATTGTAGAAAATGTTGCAAAGCATGGGAACAGGAAGAATTTTCCTGATTTTGTGAGCAGCTTTGGCATTGACCTGAAAGAAGAAGATGAGAAAATACTGAAAACGTATGCAATAATGATTAAATCAACTTTGGAACAAAAAAAACTTCTGGAAAAATATCTCATAGCAGCAACAAAAGAAATCATGCCAAACTTTTCATCGCTTATTGACTCCCTGCTTGCTGTCCGCTTTTTAGCACTTGCAGGCTCTCTGGAACGCCTTGCCCGTATGCCAGCCAGTACGCTGCAATTGCTCGGTGCAGAAAAAGCATTATTCCGCCACCTGAAACATCAGGGCAAAAGCCCGAAATTTGGCATAATATTTCAGGATGGTCGTATCCAGTCTGCACCTGAACAGAAAAGGGGTAAGGTTGCACGCGTAATAGCATCCAAGCTTATGCAAGCAGCGCGCATAGACTTTTATTCAGGCAGGTCAGAAGAAAAACTGAGAGCAGACCTTGACAAGGAGCTGAAGAATATATGACGATGAAGGAGGTTTTTCCTGGTGTATTCAAGGTAGGCAAAAAGCTCTACACAGTAAACATGGCCCCTGGAAAGAAAGTTTACGGTGAGAAATTAGTAAGGCAGCAGGGAAAAGAATTTCGCGAATGGACCCCAGAAAGAAGCAAGCTTGCAGCTGCGATATCAAATAATCTTAGACATTTTCCGTTTGTTAAAGATGCAAAAATCCTTTATCTTGGTGCCAGTACAGGCACAACAGTAAGCCATGTGAGTGACATCTGCACAGAAGGCATTGTTTATGCTATTGAATTCTCTGAGCGCGTCTTTCACAGCCTGCTTGAGCTGGCAAAAACAAGGAAAAATATTGTCCCCCTCATGGCAGATGCGAGAAAATTCGAGAGGTATCAGTGGGTAGAAGAAGTTGATGTGATATTCGTAGATGTGGCCCAGCCCGATGAAACATATATTGCCATGAGAAATGCAGCAGAGTTTTTGAAGAAAGGCGGAATACTGATGATATCAATCAAGTCCCAGAGCATTGACGTCACAAAAAAATCCAGGCACGTCTATGAGCAGGAGAAGCAGAAGCTGGAAAAAGACTACGAAATCCTTGAACTTATAGACCTTGAACCATTTGAAAAAAATCACGCCTTGCTAACAGCTAAGAATTGACCAGTTCTAGCAAGCGCTGCTTGAATGCTTCCCAGTTCTTTTCCGGTACCTTCGCTCCGGCAGCAGCCTCATGCCCGCCTGCAGAGCCTTTCAGGCCTTCGGCAGCGCGTTTCAGAAGCATGCCCATATTGTACTTTTTGCTCTGGTTTCTTGATGACACATCAATCCAGGAATTTACCTTTTCGTATACGACAACAATCTTGTTCCTATACCTTTCACTCAACATTGTAGAGGCAGGAGACCTCAGGTTGTATTTTGAAGCGAACCTGTAAAAAATTACATCTCCAATTTTTTCTACTCTGCTTTCAAACTCAGATTTTATCTTTACAATTTCATTTTCCACTTCCTGATAAGCAGCCAGAAGCTTATCAGCATTCCTCACATCCTGAAAATTATATGGATCCTTTATGCTCATGAATAATTCTACCAGCTGCTCCATGCTGAGCATTTTCGTGGCTTTCGCGGCTGAGATCATGTCAGCGAGTCTTCCTAGATGGCTTTCGTACATTTTCTCATTCTTTATTCCATATTTTTCCCTGATGAGATTTACAACATCTTGCGAATCGTCAAGATTGTAGTCGGAGATCATCCCAACAGAAGCCACCCATAAGCTGTCCGAGAAATCTCCCAGCTGCGAAACGATTTTGTAGGCAAGGTAAGTGGTTGACTGGTATATTTTAGGATTTTTCAGCCTCGGGTTCATGTGCACGATATTTTTCCCATTCATGTCTGTGGTGACTTGGTGATGGTCGATTATCAGCATATCGCAGATATTGCCAAGCTTTTTCATGAACCCCTGTTCCTGGTCTATTGCCATATCCAGAAAGATAATTTTTGTAGGCAGCGTCGTCTGTATTTTTCTTATCAGGTTGCCCTCAGGCGGCATGGGTTGGGAGATGATGAAAGGCTTTTTGCAGCCTCTCCTCTCCAGATATTTTTGTATAAGGACGCAGGAGCAGATGCCGTCACCGTCGTTATTGAAAATGATGACTATATCGTCTTTTTCTGTTATGTTCTTCATAAATTCTACTGCACCGCTAAACAGCTCCATACCATCACCAACTAAAGCTCGGTATTAACATAAGAAAACTATTTAAGTAGTACGTGTCTTCTTTTACATGGCCATAAATATTTGACATTATTTAATTTTTGCAAAGCTGAACCCAATCTTTTCACCCTCAAGATCTATAACAGAAAACGGTTTGTCAATTTTGCCGAATTGTATCTCCCCGGCGCCTACCTTTTCCTGTATTTCTTTTGCATATTTCTCAAATTTTTTGTTGTCTAAGTGAAGCAGGATTTTGTCTTTTACAACAAGGTTTCTCTGCTTTCTGTGTTCCTGTATTTCCCTCAAGAGTTCTCTGAGTGTGGCTTCTTCTTTTAATTTTTCATCCATTTCTATATTCAAGTAAACCATGAAGCCTTCAATATTTTTGTTGGGCAGCTTGAAATTTTCTCCAAATACCACATCCTTGACATTACAGAGCTTTTTTAAAATCTCCTGCATGTCTTCGTAAATTGTTTTGATTCTTTTGTCGCCTGATATGTAAAGCTCCTTCAATGGCCACCTGAGCTTGATGCCCTTTTCCTTGCGTATCGCATTTGCAGCTTCCACTATCTGCACTGTTATATCCATGGTGTATTCAAGCTTGCTGTTGATCTGGTCTTCTTTGGGAGATGGCCACTTTTGCCAGTGCACACTCTTTTTTGTCATGTCGTGGTATATGTAATCGCTGATAAACGGTGCTAATGGCGACATAATTTTTGAGAGTGCTTCAAATACAGTTGTAAGCACGTAATCCACGCCAGCATCGTCTCTATCCCTTACAATTTTTATGTAAGTTCTGGAGAAATCCCTTACAACAAAATCCATGATATCTCTCGCAGCAAGATGGAAATTGAATTTTTCTAGATTGTTTGTTGTTGACACGAGCAGCGAATTTATTTTTGACAACAGCCACTTGTCCTCTATTCTCAATTCAGTCTTTTTCCTCGACATCTTGGAGTAAGTCTTGAAGTAGTTGTACGTATTCCAGAGAATATTCAGCTGCCTGCCAAGGTCTTCTGCATTTCTGAAGGAGAATTTCTGAGTATCCCATGGTGCAACATCGTAGCAGATATAGAAACGGAGCAGATCTGCGCCAAATTTTTCATATGCATCTTCAGCCATGGTAACATTGCCAAGGCTCTTGCTCATCTTCTCCCCCTTTTCATCGAGAGTCCATCCGTTCAGACAGACAGTTTTGTAAGGCGCTTCACTGAATGTTGCGAAGCTACATATCATGAGCGTGTTGAACCATGCCCTGACTTGATCCTGGCTTTCATCAACAAGGTCCACTTTCCAGATATTTTCAAACAGCTCCTTGTTTTTGAACGGATAACCCAGAGATGCCCATGGTGCAATGCCAGAATCAAACCACACATCCATTATGTCTTTTTCTCTTGTCATCTCTTTTCCGCATGCGCATGTTATCTTCACCTTGTCCACAAAATTTTTGTGCATGTCAATAGTCTTTGGCAATTTTTTTGTTGCGAGCCTTCTAAGCTCATCTGACGAGCCTATGACTTTCTTCGAGCCGCACCCACATGACCAAATAGGTAGAGGAATGCCCCAGTAACGCTGCCTTGTCACAGCCCAGTCCGGAGCTTCTGTAATGACAGTGTGATAGCGCTCGCGTGCAAATTCTGGCAGCCAGTTTACATCTTTGTTAGCCTTGACTATTTTGTCCCTAAGAATGTCCAGCTTCAGGAACCACTGCCTGCTCATTCTGTATATCAAAGGCGTTTTGCATCTCCAGCACAAGGGATAGGCATGCACAAGCTTGCCTGCGTGAAAGAGCTTGCCTTCGTTTTTCAGGTCTTCTATGATCAGAGGATCAGCCTTCTTCACAAACATTCCTGCATATTTCCCGGCATCTTCAGTCAGGCATCCTTTTTCATCCACTGGCGAGACCTCTGGAAGGTTGTAGTGCTTGCCTAGCCTGTTGTCAGAATCTCCATGGCCAGGAGCAATATGCACAATGCCAGTGCCAACATCCATTGTCACGACATGCCCGAATTCTTCCTGGCTTTCTGTCTCGCCCTTGATCATGGCCTTGCTCGCGACGCGCTTTTTCATGACAGGTATTGACAACACAACATGATGCGCATTTTCATTTTTCCCTATTTCTTTCTGCGAGTTTGTATCCAGAAGCGGTTCGTATTTCAGCCCTGCCAGTTTTTTGCCAGGAATTTTTTCCAGCACTTTATATTTCTTTTCAAGCTTATCCAATTCTTCCAGCCGTTTCTCAGCCAAGACCAGTTCTTCGTTCTCTGACTCAACTTTTACATACATCTCCTCAGGATGCACAGCCAATGCAGCATTAGCAGGCAGCGTCCAGGGCGTCGTTGTGAATACAAGAAGATATTCATTTGTTCCTGCTACATGGAACTTAACAATGATAGAAGGATCTTCTACGTTCTTATATGATTCGCTCGCTTCTATGCCTGCGAGCACAGTCTCGCAGTGCGGGCACCAGAATCCTGGGCGATAACCCTCTACGAACAATCCTTTCTCAAACCATTTTTTGACTGTCCACCACCCGGATTCCAGATAGTAATTTTCAGACGTCAGATAAGGATCCAGCCACCCACGCCATGCTCCTATCTGTTTGTAGAAGTTCAGCCACACAGGCTCATTGCCTTTGGCAAATTTTTGGCACGCCTCTATGAATTTGTCCACGCCGATTTTCTCCTCTATCTCTGTCTTGGATTTAATGCCCAGCTCTTTCTCAACCTTGTTCTCGATAGGCAGCCCGCCGCAGTCGAACCCTGGCTGGAACCAGACAGCATAGCCCTGCATGAACTTGAATTTTCCCCAGACGTCCTTGAAAATAGTGGTCTTGGCGTGTCCCACATGCGGCACGCCATTCACATATGGCGGCCCATCCAGCAGGTAGAACTTCTGCTTTTTCCAGTCCATCTTCACTATTTTTTGCGGAACTTTCTTTGTGTGCCATAACTGCTGGACATGCTTCTCTATTTCCTTCGGGTTGTACGTCATGAACACACCTTATTATTGATGAACAGTAGTGGGTAAAAAGGCTTATTTTCACAAGTGTTTTTTGTCTTCGTCATTTCTTAGTGCAAACTTTTTGTTTCCGTTTTTTAGTCTCATTAGAGATATTTGCATAGGACCGCATGATATATAGGGTTCATCTCCATCAAATTTAATTGGATACAACCCAAGCTGCTGGCCTGCACTGTCGTATACCATTCTTTTTATTGGTCTATCCTCATCAAAATAACGTCCTGCCATTTCATTCACCTCATTTTTACATTCCGACATCCCCGCAGAAAATCGTTGAAAAATGCAAAAAGCAGGGTCAGGTTATCGCTGATTTATGCAATAATCCTGATGAAGCTAAGTCTGACAATATCTATAGTTCCAACAAGCTTAGCTAATACATTCATATCCATATTCATCCTACTTGAAACTTATAAGCTTTCCACTTTGAACATTATCATGGAGTGCGAGCTCTGTGGCAGGCGTGCGGAAGGAAAAGCACGGATAGAAGGCACAGTTGTTTCTGTATGCAGAGAGTGTTCTAAATTTGGAGAGGCGGTCAGCGAAGCCAAGCCCGTGAAACTTCCCGACAAGCCCAGGCACAGGCAGCCGGAAGAAGTTTATTTTGTTGACAATTTTTCAGCGGTCATAAGAGAAAAGCGGGAATTTCTGTCCTTGACAAGAGAGCAGCTTGCAGAAAAAATAAGAGAAAAAGCTTCTGTGATAGAACGGCTCGAAAAGGGCGCGCGGCCTGAGAAGCATGTCGCAGAGAAGCTGGAGCGCGTTCTTGGTGTTAGGTTGATTTCTTCAGCCGCTGCCGAAAAGACGATAATCGAGAAAAAATCATCAGAACCGCTTACCCTCGGCGACATCGTCACGATAAAGAAGAAAAAGAAGTAATTTGCTCCAAGAAAAATGTCTTTTATAAATTCTGGTTCTCATAGTTCAGATTGAAAGCTGGCCATTATGAGCTTCTGCAAGAAGCTGTGACTTGGTTATGGCCGCCGTAATGTAGCGGTAGCATAAACATGGCATTATGCTATGGTGCAAAGGACTGTGGATCCTTTCGGCTGGGTTCGAATCCCGGCGGCGGCCTTTATGAAAGACACCAGCGCCTTTGAAAAATTTCTTGATTCAGCCTATGGCAGAAGGACGATATCTCTTTTCGACAAAGAAAAGTCCCAAATAGAAAACCCTCCAAAATTCATAATCAGCAGGTTTCATGGGAAAATAAAGCCCAAAAATTATTTGGATATAGGAGGCGGGACAGGCAAAAGAACAGTAGAAATAATAAAAGGCCTCGGTTGCCGCCATACAGATTTCTTGGAACCCTCGAAAAGAGCTTCTGATGAGTTCGTCAAACTTGCAAAAAGCCACGGAGTCGGGAACATATCAATAATCAGGTCAAGTTTTGAGGATTTTAGCAGGGCCAAGAAATACGATTTTATCACAAGCATACACAGCTGGTATTACATAGACTTGGAATCGCTGCAAAAATTATACAAAATGCTGGCGCCAAGTGGAATTGCCTGCATTTTTATTGACTCAAAGGATGACACGATAAAAAGAATGCAGGATATCTGTGAAATAGTGTTCCTCAACAAACCCAGCAATAATGCAGAAGATATTTGCAAATATCTGGAAAAGCGCGGGATAAAATACAGCGTGTATAATTATGACGGGGTTCTTTCAGGGCTGCTGAAAAATAACAATTTTACACAGAGGGCAAGAATTATAGCGTCTCTTGTAGCTTATCGGAAATGGTCAAAGATAAGCGCCTCCGTCAAACAGAAGATACTGGAGCTGTTCAGAGAAACCGACCAGGGTCATGGCACTTATCCAAGCAGGCGCTGCCTGATAGTTGTAAAGAAATAAAACCCGTCCCACCTAATCTTTAAATACTATTTTTGAGTATATAGTAGTGGTGACAAAGATGGCAAGAAGGGATCTAGTTCACACGCAGGAAGCGAGATCTTTCTAGCCCGTGCTTTGTTGTCCGTCTGGATTCTAAAGGCCGCATTTCCATTCCTGCTGGGGTTAGGAAAACTCTAGGGTTCTTTGTAAATGATGCTATCGATTTAGATGTATCTATTTCTGAAAATTTGCTTACCCTGCGTAAAGCCATAGAAGGCGATAAAAATGGAAAATAACACCTTTTCATGGAAAACTATAGGCATCCTTGGAGGAATGGGGCCAGAAACTACTGCTGAATTTTATAGGCGGCTGGTTAGGATTTTTCAAAAAAATTATGGCGCAAAATATGATTCAGACTTTCCGCCTATTCTAATTTATAACATGCCGCTTCCAGATATTGTTGAAGATTCTGGAAACAGAATGTCGGTAATAGAATTTATAAAAAATGGAATCAATAAGCTCGAAAATGCTGGATGCAGTTTCATAGCAGTTCCATGTAATACTGTGTTTTATTTTATAGATCTCATATCATCCAACATACCGCTGATAAATATAGTAGAAGAGACATTCGCAGAAGTAAAAAGAAGAAAGATAGGTAAAATAGGCTTGCTTTCTACAAAAAACACGTCTAAGACACTTCTTTATGAGAAAGTTTTTGAGTCAATAGAAATTATAAAACCTTCAACAGAAGAACAGAAAAAAGTAAACGAAATAATACTTCGCATCCTGTCCGGTGATAAACTTGATGAAGATAAGAAATTTATCAGAAAATTATGCGAAAAACTTACAAAAAGAAGCGCGGAAGCAGTAATTCTGGGGTGCACTGAATTATCATTGCTCATTTCTCAGGCAGATTGCAACATTCAGATTCTAGATACTTTGGACATACTTGCAGAATCCACAGTCAAAAAATCAGAAAATGGCTGCGATGGTGTAATTGGCAACACATCAGGCTGTGGCCCTGTTATTCCGCGTTCAAATCGCGGTCGCGGCCCTGATTTGAAAAGGAGTGAGAAATATGGGTGAACGACTTCATAGCATTAGCGAAGGGAGAGCTGGGAAAACAGATTGAAGATTATATGGGAAATTATGGAATGTCTGTAAAGCTTGACGGTCGGCCGCTGACTTTTGAACAGCGGGCAGGGAACTGTCTATTTAGACCTATGCAATCAAAGGATGTGCCCTGGTATGTGGCCGAAAGAGGTGCTTATGGAATAACGGGCGAAGATTTGGTGGCGGAGTACATGATAGGAAACAGCGGCAGGATAAAAATTATCCAAAGGCTTGGCTTTGGCAAGGCTGATCTGGTGTTGTTTGCCAAAGAAAATGAGAACATACCGCAAATGCCAAAAGTTGCGGTACCTTACTATTACAGAAATATTGCAAGGAAGTTTCTGCCTGAATACGATATTGTAGAAGTCAGCGGCTCTACAGAAGGATTTGTGATAGACAGTACGACAGACATTGGCCTTGACATCACAACCTATTTATTAAAGCCCGAGAGCGAAAGAAGCAGAACAACACTGGCTGCTAACGGTCTGAGAATTGTAGAAAAAATAATGTCTACAGAAGCTGTTGTTATATCTGAAAACAGGAGTCGTTACACGCTAGGAGATTTTGAAAGAATGCTTCGCGGGAATGCAAGCAATTAAAGTATAATAAATAAGTGATTAACATGCCATTCCAAACACCAAGAGGCACGAGAGACATAGAACCCGAGGAAATGATCAGATATGAATATGTCCTGTCGGTCATAAAGAAAGTTTTCGAGAAATATGGCTTTGACCCTTTCGACACGCCTGCATTTGAAGATTGGGCGCTGCTCAGCGCAAAGCAGGGCGGCGGCGAGGAAATCAAGCAGGAAATTTATTACTTTAAGGACAAATCCGACCGTGAGCTCGGCCTGCGCTTTGACCTGACAGTCCCGCTCTGCCGGTTTGTCGCTGCCAATCCTGATATTCCAAAGCCTTTCAGGCGCTACCAGATTGGTAAGGTCTGGCGCTATGACAAGCCCGGCGCGCTTCGCTGGCGCGAGTTCTTGCAGGCTGATATAGATATTGTCGGCTCAGAGAGCACGGAAGCAGAAGCAGAATATTTGCTGGCAATATGCGAGATTTTTAGTGAATTAGGATTCAGGGATTTTGTGATTCGAATAAACAACAGGAAGATCACAGAAGATTTTGTAAAGGCTTTGGGCATCAAGAATGTTATCGATGTATTCCGCAGCATTGATAAGCTGGAGAAGATAGGCGCAAAAGCGGTTGAGAAAGAGCTAACGGAAAAAGGCATTTCAAGTGCCAGCATAAAAAGAATTTTGGAATTCGTACAGCTGAAAGATATAGATAAGGTCAAGAAACAAATTTCCTCAGAAGGAATAAACGAAATAGAAAAAATTCTTGCCTTCTTGGCCGACTACAAAAAAAATCTGCAGGTCGACATGTCTCTGGTCCGGGGACTGGAGTACTACACAGGTCCTGTGTTTGAAATAGCAACAGGTGCAGGCATCTCTGTAGGCGGCGGCGGGCGCTATGACAATCTCATAGAAATTTTCGGCGGCAAGAAGACGCCTGCCACAGGCATATCCATTGGCATCGACCGCTTGGTCGCTGTCATGTCAGAGAAGAAGATGTTTCCTGCAATAAAGACTGCAACAAAAGTTTTTGTCGTTTCTGTTAGCGAAGCTGTAAAGAAGAATGTTGTTGATATAGTCAAAAATCTGCGCAATCTATCCATACCTGCAGAATTTGATCTTATGGGCCGCTCCCTGAGCAAGCAGCTAAGCTATGTTAATTCTCGCGAAATTCCTTTTGTGCTTGTCATCGGAGAAAAAGAGCTCGCATCAGGAAAAGCAAAGATGCGCGACATGACGAGCGGCAAAGAAACAGACGTCTGGCTGGATAAGCTGGAAGATGTTAAGGAAATAGTTGCTTCTAAAGACCAAGCAAACCAGGCACGCGGAAATGCTTAAGTATTTTATTGCTATCGAGTTAGCTATGCCGCAGCCAGAATTGAACGTAGATTTGGAAAACTTAACAGAGGCAGACATCAGAAGAATAAGGTCTTATTTGCTGGGACACAACGACGATAAAAATTTAAATGAGGATAGGCGCAGGGTTGTATCAGAAGAAGTTATTGATCTGTTTCGTAGGGCACCTTCTAATGACAAGAACAGCTTATTTACTATGATGATGGCAAATATTGCCGCTTTTCCTAGAGACTACCAATTTCATGCCTGGAGCGAAGCAGTTAAACTATACACCACGGAACCGCAGGCATATATGGATATTGCAAATGATCCGTTTATTTGTGACAGAGCCTTTATCTTGTCCAGAATATTAGCCAGTACGAATTTGCCGGAACATATTGAAAATGATCCGCTCTATTTTAGAAAAATGTCCGAAGAGACAGATTTTTCTAAAGGGCCGTATTTAAAAGCGATTGACAGCAAAGACCCGAGATGGTCATATCATAATGGGGACATTGAATTTCCTTTTTATCTTGTTTCTGCGCTTGAGGGAGAGCGCGTTTTTCTCAGTTTCTTTAAAAAAGAGCCAAGCCATAGTCATACCGAAAACTGGTTCATTGATGCAGCCAAGGCTGAAATTGAAGACATTGAAAAGCAAAGAAAACTTGAAGAGTCTGCATCTTTGAGCGTTATTAAATATTTAGGAATAATTTCGTTGCCGCACGAATGGAGATATGTTGACCTCGGACCATTAATCACAGAAAAGATAAAAAACAATTACGCTCCTCTTGAGTTGATAAGAGCATAGTTATGATCAATGTAAATTTAAGAATCAGGAAAATAGCATGCCATCTAAAGAAAAAGTCCAAGACTTAAGACCCGTTTCAAGCAATCACATAAATTCATGTTCTTCTATTACCGTCCCGCATTCATGGCAATACTTGCTCTCATGTACAGGGTCATAGTCTATGTGTTCAGACCCGCACTCAAAGCAAATCAGGGTGCGGCTCACCAACCTTTGCATAGCCCACACCTGTATAATGAGATGAAATGCAGCATCCTGCAAGGTTCATAAAAGCAAAGCTTTTCCCTCTGGCAAAAGATGCCGCTTTCCTCAAGTAAGACTTACTCGCCCCTATAAAAAACATTTCCCCTTTTTTGTCTATGCTTCAGAAAAGAGAAATGTATTTATATGGAAACAATTTGCAATTATTTCCAATATGCCAAAGAACTTTTAGTTCTTTGAGCATAACCATAGCCACGCCCAAGGGACGATTCTGTATTTTCACTGATACGAAGCTACAATGAAGATGATCCCTAAGAAAAACGACCAAAATATCTCTACGCATCCTGGATAGTAAAAGCAAAAAACCAAAAGCTTAAAAACCCTTCCATCAAAAGGAAATAGACTCTTACTTCTTAGATGTGCTTTTGCGGCAGTAATCAAAAAGAACGTACAGAATTCAAAAAAATAGAAAAATACAAGGTGAGAAAATGACTACGAAAAAGGAAAACACAGTAGACAGCGGAATAAACAGAGAAAGGATTGTCTCTGACACGAGCATTCTGATATCAGGCATCCTCACGGATCTCATCGCAAAAGGCGAGCTATCTGATGCAGAGATCATAATTCCTGAGTTCGTCGTTGAGGAGCTCCGTGCGCAGGCAAGCAAGGGCAGGGAAATCGGATTCAAAGGTTTGGCAGAGATGAAAAAGCTCCGCGAGCTTGAGAGCAAGAACATAACAATTGTGAAGCGTGGCCGCAGGCAGACCTATGAGGAAATCCAGCTTGCAAAGTACGGTCGCATTGATGCGCTCATCATGGATGTCGCGCGCGATGAGAACGCGACAATATACACAGCAGACTACGTCCAGGCGCTTGTTGCAGAAGCCGAGGGCATCAAGACGCGTTATTTCCAATCCTACGAAAAGAAAGTGAAGATCAAGCTCGAAGAAATGCTCACAGACGACACAATGAGCCTGCACCTGAAAGAAGGCACAGCGCCTATGGCAAAACGTGGCACTCCTGGCAACATTGCTCTTGTCAAAGTAAGTGATGAAAAGCTTACCGCAGAGCAGCTGGAAGAAATCATAAGGGAAGTTATGGACGCAGCCCGCTATGAGGAAGATTCTTTTATAGAAGTCGCAGGCCACACAGCCAGCGTGATCCAGCTAGGCGATATGAGAATTGCGATAGCCCGCCCCCCTTTCTCTGACGGCATTGAGGTGACAGTTGTCAGGCCTATTGCAAAGCTCTCCCTTGATGACTACAAGCTTTCTGATAAGTTGAAGGACCGCCTTGCAAAAAGTGCTGACGGCATACTCATTGCAGGCCCACCAGGATCAGGAAAAAGTACGTTCGCCTGCAGCATTGCAGAATTTTTTGAAGCCCGAGGCACTATTGTGAAGACTATGGAATCCCCCCGTGACCTTCAGGTGAAACCAGAGATTACGCAGTACACCAAGCTGAAAGGCAGTTTTGAAAATACAGCAGACATGCTCTTGCTCGTGCGTCCTGACTATACAATATTTGATGAAGTGCGGAAGACCGAAGACTTTGTCGTCTTCTCTGATATGCGGCTCGCAGGCATAGGCATGATAGGCGTTGTGCATGCAACTGATCCCGTAGACGCTGTCCAGCGTTTTATAGGACGCATTGAGCTGGGCATAATACCGCACATAATAGACACAATAATCTATATCAAAGCCGGGAAAATCGAGAAAGTCTATACGCTCTCCCTTGTTGTCCGCACGCCCACAGGCATGACAGAAGCTGACCTTGCCCGTCCATTAGTGGAAGTCAGAAATTTCGAAAACAATGCGCTTGAATATGAAATCTACACCTACGGCGAGGAGAATGTGATCATTCCTATTAAAGGCAGCCAGAAACCGTCAGCCCTGCAGGAGCTGGCAAAAAAGCAGATCCTGCAGGAGATAAGGAAGTTTGATCGCTCAGCAGCTGTCGAGATCCTGAACGAGAACAAGATTGCAATAAAAGTAGACAACGACGCTATTGCACGCATCATTGGCAAGCAGGGCAAGACAGTCAAGGAGCTTGAAGAAAAATTAGGCATAGGAATAGACATCATGCCTAAGGTCTCTACACTGGGCAAAAAGGTGTCTTTTGATATAGAGGAAACAGGTGCTTATTTAACATTTACTTTTGAGGTGAAGCCAGGAAATATAGCCAACTTTTACATCGGAGATCACTACCTTTTCTCCGCTACTGTCGGCAAGTCAGGACAAGTCCGCGTGGCAAAAGACAGCGAGATTGGCCGCGAAGTAATGAAAGCCGTTGTCAAGAACGATTTGCACGTTTTTGTCTGAGTTTCTTATGCCTCTTTCTAATCACAAGTTCCATTTCTGTAAGCGTGATTATTATAAGACCAGTATTAAGCCACGTGAATACATCATCCCTTATGTAAACAGAGTGTATAAAGAGTAAGATAGTCGCAAGAAGATAGACAAGGAGGAATTTCAGGCTTATTGCTTCAACATTCCTGCTCTTATGAATCTGGTAAACCTCATTAAGCCATGCAATGATCAGAATAATAGCTCCAATAGCGCCGAATACAGAAACCATAGTATGTATTTTTGCTGAACAGCTAATATAATTTTTCTGCAGCTTTAGTCAGGATCAATGTTTTAAATAATCAAAACATCTTCTTACTATCGTGCCCCTGTAGCTCAGTTTGGATAGGCGTATGTCGCAGCGAAGCTGCAGGTTACGGTCTCAAGCACTTGCCTCCTACAGGCATGGAGGTGAGCAGAGTGCTGCTTGCAGCATGATGATGACTGTGCCTGTTGATAGCAAGGGGTCGCGCGTTCGAATCGCGCCAGGGGCGCTTTTATAATTCTCGAAATAAACTATATAGTATATGAGCTACAACAACATGGAGTTAATAGTCGGGGCTGGTGTTGTAGCAATATCAGTTCCATGGATATGCGCTTATATAAGTGCAAAAAAATTGGAACGTAACATTTTCAGTTTTGTATATGAATATACATTTGGTATCAAACCTTTGGTATCAAACCTTTGGAACATCTTTCTCTTAGAGATATGCAAAATGAATTAAGTAATTATAAAAATGCACTTACTCGTAGTTAATGCTTCTTTACTTGCGCATTCCGCTTCAATTACAGGCTGCTTTTTAACTTTATATTTTACTCAGGGCGATAGTAATTAATTAAGAAAAGGTGAATGCATGAAAGCTATTGCATCAGTGGTTTTATCTCTGTTTATCGTTTTAGTGGTCCTCGCGACACCTGTCTTTGCAGCCGGAAATCTTACAGTAACTGGAGCATCGCTGGCGCCCACTTTCATAAACACGAATGTCACTACCAGCATGCTAAACCTCTCTTTGAATTCTACAGTAAACACGACTAATATTACGACAATAAATGTCACGTTCATCGGCATAAACGCAACAAACATATCTGCTGTAGAAGTCCGCAATGCTTCAGGCGATGCCCAGGCGATCTCGTACACGACGAACAGCACCACAAACAAGACAACAGTTTCCCTGTCAACAGCCATAGGAGTCAACACATCTGCCAACAACACCATTTTGATCGCAATCAGCCTCTTCCAGAACGCCACGCTGCGCTCAGCAGTGGCAGTAAATATCTCTGCGTCAACAGAGATA
Source organism: Candidatus Aenigmatarchaeota archaeon (assembly GCA_016202875.1). Classification (GTDB taxonomy): domain Archaea; phylum Aenigmatarchaeota; class Aenigmatarchaeia; order GW2011-AR5; family GW2011-AR5; genus JACQNX01. Next base: position 18,366 of record JACQNX010000004.1, read on the forward strand.
GGAGTTGACTCAGGCAGCAATGTGACTATTACAAACTCTTCTGTCCAGACAGGCAACTCACAGGTTCAGGACATTCACGCAAACGTCACTGTCACGCCTTTGTATGTTGATACAGGCATGATAAACCAGTCTTTTATTTACACCTTGGTGCCTGCAGGAAGGGATCCATTCTATAATATTTCCATAACAATACCCACAAATTATACAATTGTAAATGTGACAGAAGTCCGGCAAGGTTCAAGTGTTCTCTACAATGACACAACATCTATAGTTACTGTTGCTTTTAACAGGACAACAGGCGTCATAAATCTTACAAACACAGCATCAGGCGGCTTCAGCACAACAGGCTCTGTCACAGTAAACATCTCTGCGAATACATCCACAGCCACTGTCACAGCGCTGCAGTTTAATTCCACAATTACAGGCAGCAACATTTCCCAGGCCCTTCCAAACATCACAGGCAGTAATATAACAGTGGCAACCCAGCAGCTTGTAAATATCACCAATGTCAAGGTATCCAAAGGAACAGCTCTCGTAAACAACACAGATTTCTGGGAATTCAATCTCACCATGAACTTCACTGCAAATGTCTCGGGAATAGTGCAGTTCAAGCTCACAAACTGGAATAATTCTGCAAACCAGACAATAGCATTGCAGAACGGCACATCCGGCAATATCACTTACTATGCATCGCTGCGCGACGCTGCAAACAGCTCAAGAATAATGAATGTTACCAATGACTATAACCTTACACAGGGCGTTTCTTTGCAGAGCTGCTGCCTGACAACTAATGTTTACACACTGGTATTGAAGATGATCATCCCTGCCGGAACGCCTTCTTCTGCATCATGGTATGCAGCCTATGGTATAATCTTCCGCTCTTCATAATTTGATACTGTCAACTTAAAGGCGAATGGTATAAATGAAAAAATTTGCTGCTTTATTGATGCTGACGCTCTCTGTTTTTTTAGTATCCTTAGTGAGCGGAGAGCAGACAGGCACCATAAATGTCACAACTGCTAACAGCACTTTTCTAACAGGCCTGACTGGCAACACAATCGCATACTGCAATGCAACTGCTGACTGCTTGGACTCAACAAATTATCGCTGTTTAATAGACTATGATTCCCAAAGCATAAACGATTCTTTCACAGGCTGGTGCGCGCCTGCCAGCCAGACAAGCTGCGCGCATAACAATGCCGCCTCCGCAAGCTACGAAAATACCACTACAGCTACCAACTACTGCATAAACAGCACAGCTTACAGGACCTGTACTTCAGGAAACTGGTCCTCTAACGTCACAATATGCCCTTCTGGGCAGACATGCCAGAGTGGAGCCTGCAATGCTACGTCTTCCTCCTCCTCTTCTTCAGGGACCAGTTCTTCAGCAACAACTGCCGCATCTTTCATACGCATAGCTTCGTTCCCCAGTAGCTTCAACGCAACACAGGGAGACAACATAACTAAGACCGTGTCAGTTACAAATGGCAATACCACGCAGCAAAATATAACTATTGCACTCTCTGGAATTAATGTGGCTTGGTATGTAATAGCACCTGATAAAATATCTGTCATGAGCGCACGGGCAAACGGCTCGTTCACCATCAATTTTTCAATACCCAGAGACGCAGAGGTGAGGGGGTACACGATTACAATAACCGCATCCACGAGCAATGCATCTGTAACAGCTGTTGTAGATTTCACATTGACCATACTGCCCAGCACCCAGACCATTGAGGAGCAGTTAAAGCCAGCCCTGAGCACGTACGAAGAGCAGCTCTCCTCCCTCGAGAGCAGACTGGCTCAGGAGAAATCCGGTTTTGGCGAGGTCAAGCAGAAGAAAATTGAAAACTTGCTCGCACTTGCAACATCAAAATTAAACAGCGCCAAGTCACTTCTTGATGCTGGAAACTATTTTGAAGCAACTGCCGAGTCCAGGGAAGTTGCTGCCCTTATTGCTGACATACAAGCTGCGTTTGAGGAGAAAGAACCTGTCCCAGAACCCCAGCCATTGGACATCACATTTATCATAATTCTTGTTGCAGTATTGGCAGGCGCTATTGTGATTATCCTTTTTGTGCTTCGTCCTGTAAAGGAGCGCGGATATTCAAAAACAAGCGGCTGGGTCTATCAGCAGCCAAAAGAAAGATTCACAGATAAATTGAAAAAGAAATTCAAAAAAAAGAAAAAAGAGGGGACATTTTTTGACGAGTATAGAAAATCCCAGTAAGCTGGAAAAAATAACTGCCGTCGGTGCTATACTGTCTTTCGCAATAGCAGCAGTATTTGTAAAATTTGGCGATCTCTCCGTCTCTTCGCTGGTCAATCTCCAGAACACGTTGCTGGAAAAAGCACTGATAGAATCCGGCAGCTCCACTACGCTTGGCTCTCTGTACATAGTGGGGAGCTACTTCCTGAATACAATCATTGCTCTTGTATTCTTGACACTTGCTTTTGCATTTCTAGCATCCTATGGATTTTATGAGAACAGGAAAAGGGTTGGTCTGGTTTTGTCCATTATTGGCGGTCTCATATTCATAGTTTTTCTTGGCTTTACTCTTGCATCTTTTATCGTGGGCGTAGGCATTATGTTATCAGGCTATTCAATAATACCGCTGGCCCACAACTATGGCGAGGAGCTTAAAAAATGGATACACTTCAGGGCAGGCTCCAATTCAATAAGCAGGGCCCACTTTATCTTCAATCTCTTCATAGCGCTGGCAATTTTTGCTGCGGTGCTGTCAAATCTTGCATTCTATGAGGCAGACTTCAAGTCCGATATCAGGGAAAGCATCTCATCAATAGTTAAACCCAGCCTGCCAGTGCAGATCGATCAGAAGGCGGTCAACAGTGTCATAGACCAGCAAATAAATTCTTCACCGCTCTTCTCAGCCTACATCCGCTGGCTTCCTGTGGCAAGCGCTTTTAGCGTCTGGGTCATTCTCGAGTTTCTGAGATTATTCCTGCCTTTCATAGCAGGCGCTTTCACGTCAGCGATAATTAAGATGCAGAAATAATAAATAACGTAAACTACAACATGCGGAATATGAAGAAGCAACGCTCATTGATCTAGACACAAACGAATATCCCACCCGACTACACTTTTCTCTTGTTCATTGCTGCCTCGCAAATTTCATACATCTCTTTTTTTAGCTGCGGTTCATAAATCTCTTTTGTCACTATTCTTCCGCACACATCCTTTACTCTGGAAAGCAGTTCTTCATCAGAAGAAAAATGATTCCGTGCACCTCTCAGGTCTCTCAAGTACTGGGAAACAGCAGGCTGGCTTATGCCCAGCACATCCGCCACTTCTTTCTGGTTCATGCCGCATGCGTTCAGCTCTTTTGCCAATACAGCCCTCAGCACAGGAAGAAAATCCTGCGATATGACTTCACAATCCAGCCTGATAGTCTCACCTTCTTTTTGTTAACGGTTTCTCTGTTTTATTGCGCACAAATATTTTTTATTCTTTTTTTCTGTAACTGTGATCCTGTTCCTCATCGTGTTTGCCCAGTGCTCTATCTGCACTTCATGAACTTTCATTTTTGTCGCAGCATCCTGCATTCTTATTTCACCTTCCTTTTCAACAAGATCAAGTAAGTTCTGCATGCTCGGTTTCCCTGTAAACCCTTCTTTTGCAATTTCCTGAACAAATTCAAAATTTTCTGTCACAATGTTCTTAACAGGTTCCACAATATTCAATTTTATATCTTTCTTGATGCCGATATCCTTTATCTGGCTGGCAATCTGCTTCTGTTTTGCCGCAATCACGTCTTTTTCTTTTTTCAATGTCGTATTTTCTTCCTGTAGTTTTGTGATGACACTTGTTATTGTCCCCAAAGCATCATGTATGCTTGTCAGTGTCCTGTTCATCTGCTTCTCTATTTCATCCACCCTCTTCTCAAGCTTTTTAATCCTGTCTTCTGTTGTCTGAAAAAGCATAGAAACCAAGACCATATAATATCTAATAGATATTAAAATTGCATTAGCTTTAAATGGACTGCCAGCTATTAAGATTGTTGATCGGAGAGTATCTCAGGTCTATGACTCTGTCCTAGGCTGGTGTCTTCATGATGCCTTTATGAGCTTTGATCCGGCCAGCGCCAAAGCAGAGAAAAATTTCCTGCGTCTTTCTATAAATACTTGAGAAACAAACACAGCACATGGAAGATTTTTTTGACATCGGCGAGATTCTGTACCAGAAATTTCTGTTAGATATTTACAGGCACTGCGACAAGCTCGAGCTCATAAATATTTCTGCAGAAGAGAAGGAAAAAATGGCCGTTGAGATGGTTGATTTTGTGGGCAATGTCATCAAGTCTCTGGAAAGCAAAAAACCACTGATAAAAATTGACCAGCACGACAAAAGGACGATGAAAAAGATATCAAAAATTGTTTTTCAGGGAGTGCAGAACGATGAATTTGCAAAAAGCGTTGTCAGCTACTACATCTCAAAGAAAAAAATCCACAGAAAAGAGCTGGACTCTTACCTGACTATAGCTGCCATAGCAGTGCTGAGCAAGGGCAGGAAGGCTGATATGAAATCTTTGCACGCAAAAATTACAAATGCCAAGCCCTACCTCTTCCGCGTAGCATCCCTTCTCTCGCCTGCTGTGCTATTGCACGAAAAGCTTTTGACAAGGGCCCCTAAAGCTGAACAGGAAGAGGCATTTGCATACCCGAATTTTGACACGTCTTTTATGAAGTACATTGACTGAACTGCACGTCTTTTAGTTGCACGACTATAAATCACTTTCACTCTAAAAGTCACACAAAGCCGGCGTGGCAGAACTAGGTCAATGCGCCAGATCATTCTGAGGCGACTCTCGAAAACTGGTGTCCTCTGGACGTGCAGGTAATCATTGTCTTATGACATCGATCTGCAATCAAATCCTGCCGCCGGCGCTTTCATACTCAGGCTTGAGGTGTCTTTGCAGAAAACAGTTTTCAGCCACAGGTACAGGAAGATGCTGGACAACTTAAGTAAGAAATCTTTATATATCTTTCCTACTAGTATTACTTGGTGATAAAAATGAGTGATATTATTGGAAAGACGACAGTTACGGAAAAAGGCCAGATAACAATACCAATAGAAATACGCCAGAAAGAGGGCATAAAACCTAATGACGAGCTGTTTGTTGTGGATGCGGACGGCGCAATTGTCATAACAAGACCGCAGAAAGGGAAGCTTGTGCAGCTGTTCAGGCAGGCATCTGGACTGATCACGCATGAAGACATAAGAAAATTGAGGCGGGAAAACGAAGCATCGCTTGCAAAGAAGATGAAAAAATGAGAATTTGCGCAGACACGTGGTTTTTGCTGGAGCTCTCAGATGGCGAAAATTATTCGGTGAAACTTCTCGGGGAAATAGAGAAGGGCGTGCATGAGCTGTTTATACCAGCCCTTGCCCTGAGTGAATTCTTCACTGTTTTATATCAGAAAGGCATGCCGTCTTTGGCAGAAAATATTTTCGCGCAGCTTATGGTGTCCAAGAATATCCGGATAGTTCCTGTTGATGAAACACTATGCATCAAGATAGCGAAAATAAAGCATTCTTTCGGACTGTCCATATCGGACGCTTCTATGGTTGCGGCTTACAAGATAACAAATTCGGATGTCTTTCTGGCGAAAGATTCGGATTTTTCTGCGGCGATAAAGCAAAGCTATGTAAAAGTCAGCACGGCGAAAGATATACTGAAAAAGTGAAATGACTATGCAAATTGAAGTGCGATTGGCTAAAAAATCTGATAAGAAATCATTCATTAGGCTAGCTTTGGAAAGGGATGTAGGTTTGCGGGACGTTAGTAACTCTTACAAGCTTTACAGGCAGGCAATAGGAAATCCAAAATATTGGGCCACAAAATTTGATGAGCTCGTAAAAGAAAAACGTTTACTTTTAGTACGAATTGACGGGAAGCCTAATGGGTTTTTTTATTTTAGTCTGGATTTTATTGGCCATCCATCTGCGTATGTCGAGCTTGTTTTTGTTTCTAAGGTTAATAGAAATCTCGGCATAGCCAGACAATTGTTTGCGAAAGTAGAAAAGATAGCAGCAGCGGAAGGTTACTCGAAAATATTCTCCAGCACAAATCCCAGTAACAGAATATCATTAAATATGCACAGAAAGTTTGGTTATAAAAGATGCGGGTCGATATATGGGATTGAAACCCCTACAAGTAGGGAGATATTTTTCTCAAAAACGCTCAAATAAACATACTGGCAGAAACTAATCACCAATTTCTACACTTTTGCAGAATTCGCCAGCTATCTGCATTAATTTTTCTTTTGTTTGGGCATCAACAAAACTATGAATTCTGAATTTGGGACGATATATGCCACTATATGTTGCTATTTTTACAATGTCGTATTCGTTTTCTCTGACTTCCCAATTAGTTAACCATATGGGAGGCAAGACCGAAAGCGGCAGTCTGTCTGCAAATACATCATAGCCCGCTCTCTTAAGTGCGCGTCTTAGACTATATTTTGGTAAAATGTATTTTCCTACATTCAACATGTTATCACTTCAAAAGGACTTGTACAAAATGTTTTTAAGCTTTTTAACTTGGAAATCCATTCAGAATTATGCCAACTGCCTTTTATCGTCAACTTGGAACAAGTATATCTACAATCACATTTACTGTAGCACTGGGAGTTTTTATCTATGCAGTTGCCTCGAATTTAGTCAGCGGATTGCAGGCATGGCTGCTTTTTGCAACGTCTTTTTTGCTCATGCTGAGATTCTGGTGGCGGTACAGCGAGCTCTTCGTGCAGTTTTTACCCTCGCGGACATTCTGGCATTTTCTGTTTGATTTTGCTGTCTCATTTTTCGGTATTCTGGCAGTTCTCTCTGTAAACAACATGCAGACATGGGCATTGCTTGGTGTGTTGGCAATGCTGTCAAGTGCAATCCGCTGCGCACTCTCTTGGCATGCTGGCAGAGATATCAAACAGAAACTCAGAAGAACATTTTTAGGCGCTGTGGCTATGCTCATCATCATGGTTATTATTCACGCTCTTGCGTCTCTGATCAGTCAGCTTTCATTGGCAGCTGCTGTATTTGTCATTGTCCTGATTTTTGTTGCGTATTCTTCACAGAAGCCATAATGCGAGATAGAATTGCAAGAATTGTAGAGCAGGCAGAGGATTATGTAAAGCGGCCAGACTGCTCTTATGTAGAACTTCCTCCAGGAGAATCCGGAGCTATGTTAAATATAGAGACACATGTTGCACTTCGCAGGGTAAAAAAACAAAATTACAGAATGCTTCTTGGTCTTAATGCCTATATTGTGCACACGCGATATCAGCCCACAGATAAAATATAACTGTTTTAACCTTTCTCTCCAATTTCTACTATAAAGCCGGCGTGGCAGAATCTGGCAAATGCGCTCGCCTTGTCTTTACGGGGCGTAGAGCGAGTGGGCTCAGTCCCACGCAGGTAATCAGTCGGTTATTCCGGTTGGTCTGCAATCAAATCCTGCCGCCGGCGCTCCATAATTATGAAAACAGAAATACGGTTTGCAAAAGCTAGTGATAAAAAAGACTTTGTAGAACTAGCACTGAACAGAGACAAAGCTATCAATGAGCCGCCACGAAAGGATTATTGTAGTAAAAAATTCAGGAGTTTGCCCAAGTCAAACAGATTATTGT
>JACQNX010000035.1 GCA_016202875.1 Candidatus Aenigmatarchaeota archaeon
CCTCCTATATGAATAATGTTCGGGGATATTTTTTGTATAAATAATGCGTAAAGTGGCGCAAACAGATTTATTGCAAAAACAAAGAATCCGTTAATAAAGATCAAGTATTTTATTTGCTTGTGCATAGAGAATTAATATCTCTTCATTGTTAATAAATCTTTCGGAGTTTCGTGCTTTTTACAACCCACGCCGCCGAGCATTATTTCTGCTAACAAGGAGTTATGCGCAATCAGCCCCTCGGGTGTAAAATCCGGGACATTATACGAAACCGATCTACCCGTAATTCCTTCTCGTCAGGATCACAGGCTGGTCGCAGAGGCTTTGTGCCGTGACTGCGTACCCGTAGAAACCGGAGACGAGGCTCTGTATCCTTTCATTCAGCTGCGTGTCTGCGTAATTTCCTGCCTTTGCCTTCTCGCATGCGCACAGCAGCACGTCAACAACAGCGTTGTTCTGCTGGTCATACGGCTGGGCTGTGCATGTTTTTCCTGAAACGCAGAGGTCTGAGGTGACGACAACCGGCTGCGTGGAAAATCTGGCGGAGCATGCGTCAATAGAAATTGCCTGCTCCACACCGCGGTTGCCTGTGTAGACAAAGATGGCTACGACGATAACAACAAGCAGCAGGATGTAGCGCTTCTGCATAGTTTAATTATCTGGAAAGCGGAATATAAAGATTAAATAAATTGTGGCTATATTGTAATAGTGGAAGAGCCTCAGTTTGAGCTTCTTCTCGCGATGATGAGATTGCTAAAGCGCGAGGACCAGTTAGGCTTGTTACTGGAAACTGGAATAATAAATATTATTGACAACTTCTCTCCTTCTTTCGGCGAATTGCAAAGGGCAGCACTCTCAAAGGAATTTGTACGTTATGAATCTCTACTGGCCAAGAAAAAGGAGGAAGAGAAGACGATGGAAAAAATAGAAAGCGAGGAGTACAAAAAAGTCGTGAGTGATTATGTGAAGGGGGCGGCGATGCGGTGATTTCATGAGAGAAGAGCAGTTTATTTATTTTCTAGAGCTTCTGAGGATTTTGCAGAAGAACGACATCGCGAGAAAAAATATTGAAGATACGCTGATTGCGCTCATGGACGAATACGAGGGACATCTTACAGAAATGCAAAAGAAAACCATGATATCGGAATTTCTTGATTATGAAGAAAAGCGGGAACAAAAGAGAGAAGAGACAAGAAGAAAAATTGAGGCTGAATTTACAACAGCAATTCCGAAGCAGGAGTTCCTGATGTGAGGTTTTTGGGCGGTGGCGCAGAGTACAAAAGTATTATGGGCAGCTTTTTCTATGAGAATATCATATCTTAATAATATTGTCTTTTAAGTTAAGAGCAAATTCTTTTAATAAATATTCTTCATAAAGCCCAGAAATAAATGTTCTTCATCAAGCCCAGAGTCCAGAGTTCGTTCTTCTTTCCAGAACTCAAAATCTATCAAATATAATCTTTCCTTTTTTGGGTCAAATAAAGCATTCCCAGCTTTCGTGCAGTCAACTGGATCGATGCCCAATTCTAAAATTTTTTTCAACTCAGCTTTGTACTGCTGTAATGCTTTTCTCAAGGCTCTTCCCTGTAAAGAACTGATGTATTTCCCATGTATTCTTTGCATCAGTATAACTCAGCCTCTGTAAGAGTCAACATGAGGTGATACGAGCTGGTAAAATTCCGGGACACTGATGCCGTGTTCAAAAAGAAATGCCCATTCTGTATTCCTTATCGGCATTCTCTTTTCTATAATGATCTTTTCCCACTACCATGTCATTAACTAAATAAATTCTTTTTTGGGGCAATGTTCTGTCTTCTCTAATTGCTTCCTTTAGCTCTGCTAAGCCCGTTTTCATGATCTCTGAATAACGGTAAGTTATAAAAAGGAAGAAAGAACATCACCACATCTATCCAAAAAACCTGCGTCATATTGTGGTGGCAGAAAATATTTTCACCCCTACCACAACGTTTATATACGGCACAAAAGTACTTTAATGGCAGTTCCAAAAAAAATGGAATGCAAAAAATGAAAAGAATGAAAAGACCGCTTGCAACGATCTTTTCTGAAATGCTGTCTGGTTATTTCTAAGCGAGATATATGCGGGCATTATATAAAGGTTTGCGATGCGGCGACGTATATTTCCAAAATTAGATGCTGAAAGATATATGCGGAAAAGCATACTGTCAGCAGTCATGCTTTTCTGATGTCTAGACACAGCATGAATCAGAAAGAGACGAGGAGGTAGTAGAAATGGGAGATTTTAACGATGAAATAGCCAACTTCCAAGTTGACCAGGCCAGAATCATGGTTGTCGGCTGCGGCGGCGGGGGGACCAATACAATCAACCGCCTCACAGAGATGGGCATTGCAGGCGCTTCAACCATTGCTGCCAATACAGATGCTAAGCATCTGGCAGTTGTGAAGTCGCAGAAGAAGATCCTGCTGGGCCGTGAACTGACAAGAGGCTTGGGAGCTGGCGGATACCCAGAAGTGGGTAAAAAAGCGGCAGAAGAAAGCAAAAACGAAATTCGGGAGGCACTACAGGGCTGCGACCTGTTATTCCTGACCTGTGGTCTTGGTGGAGGAACAGGCACTGGAGCTGCACCGGTGGTGGCATACCTAGCAAAAGAGATGGGAGCTATTGTGATAGCTGCAGTCACGCTGCCTTTCAAGATCGAAGGCGCAAGAATACTGAAAGCAGAAGAAGGTCTTGCAAAACTACGAGAGGTATGCGACACTGTGATCGTCATTGAGAACCAGAAGCTTGTGGAACTTGCTGGCAACCGCCCGCTGAAAGAGGCGTTTGGCGTTGCAGACGGCCTCATATCTACAATGATAAAGGGCATCACTGAGACAATATCACAGCCATCGCTTGTAAACCTTGACTACGCTGATGTCAGAACCATCATGCGAGCAGGAGGCGTAGCCACAATAGGCGTTGGGGAGAGCGATTCGCAGAACAGGGCCAAAGAAGCCATTACAAAGGCACTGTCTCATCCGTTACTGGATGTCGACTACTCCGGCGCAAAGGGAGCGCTTATCCAGGTGATAGGCGGCGAGGATATGAAGCTGGAGGAAATCGCAGAAATCGGCGAGGCAGTATCACAGCACATGGACCCTGAGGCCACAGTCATGTGGGGCGCGAGAATCGTACCTGAGTTCAAAGGAAAGCTACAGGTAATAACCATCATCACAGGAGTGAAGTCGCCTTACATCCTTGGCAGAGCCATGGGAGGCTTCAACAAGGCAAAGGCCCAGAACGAGCTCGGCATTGAGATCTTGGTCTAGAGTGCGATGAGATCAAAAGATGAAATCGTAAGGTGAAATTTCACTGAACGGTTGAAAAAACAGGGACAGGGATGTTAACCGTCTCTTGTCCCTTCATAGTTCTGCCTAGCGAAGTTGGGGCAGAATGCTGACACAGGACACTAATCTCTGTGGCAGCAATGGATTGGCAGACGAAATGAGAGAGCCCATTTCAGGGCGCCTATCATTTTCGTCATGGATCACCATGAAGAAAAAACCGAACTCAGGAGTTCAGTTCGGATATGACAGACGGTGCATCATAAGGACGTAATATCCAATGGCAACTGGACGTTCTTTGTTTTGTGCTATGTCATTGATCGAACAGGCACCTTGTTCAGCATTCGTCTGCCAATTTCCCCTTCCATGCCTTGCTGGCCTGACAAGAGGGCTGCGGGGAAGGAAGGGCATACTTATACACCGGGAAAGATGAAATCAAGGCGAGTAACATGCATTACAAAAAAGGAAAACAAAGCGGCATTGGCTGCCTAGCCTCGGTCTGCTGCCGGTGCTGCGACATTGGATGAAATCTTCGCAAAGAAGGGAGCGGGCATGAGAAAAGTCATTGTGAAGAAAAGGAAAATGGAAAAAGAGTTCAACAACCTGAAGCTCATAGTTGTTGTGTACGATGTGTGCGAGATCACAAAGAATGAAGACGGAAGCACTGAGATCACTGTCAACCAGATATACGACGTGATAGATGTCTGGGATTTTGAAGAGGTAAACGAGCTCTTTGCATGATCATAGTTATGCTGAAGCGGGAGAAGCGAAAATTGCAGCATAGTGCAAAATGAAAATGAACACCTCCCCTCAGATGACATAGTTTCTGCAGCCACTTTCGTCCGGGAGGGCTGCGGAGAACTTTTTTATTTGCTTAAGTCTAAGGTTTAGTAATGGCATTGAGTACCCTGGATCTGACAATAATTATTGCATATATTTTTGTTATTCTTTTAGTGGGCTTTTATGTCGGGAGAAGGGAAAAGCTCGAAGATTTTCTTGTCAACAGAAGAAAAACCAAATTGCTCTTGCTGGTCACGTCGTTGGTATCCAGCACTGCGGGCGCGGGGTTCATATTCGGCACAGCGTCTGGTGCATACCAGAGCGGTATCTCCATAGGCATAACTATCGCCCTTGCTTATGTGCCTGGTTTGCTCGCTGTCAGCTATCTGGCTCCTAAGATCAATGCATTTGGCAGAAAATACGACGCCCACACTATTGGTGATTTTTTCGGCATGCGCTATTCTAAGCGTGTAAGGGTGATTACTGCGCTGCTGACATTGGTGGCATTCTTTGTTTTTCTTGCCCTGCAGTTTGTGGCTATAGCGGGTTTAATTACAATCATTACGGGCTTGGATTTTACTATAGGGCTTTTTGCATCTGCACTGGCAACGATTGCTTATGTAAGCGTGTCCGGCATCAAGAGCGATTTCTATACAGATTTCGTACAGTTCTGGCTTATGATAATATTCCTCTTCCTACTGCTCGTGCCTCTAGGGCTGCTCAGCATCGGCACTAACTCCTTTGCATCTCTGCCTGCTTCCTATTTTGACCCCTTTGCATTTGGTGGTGTAGAATTCTTTATAGGCGGATTGATTCTGGGCATTCCGCTGATACTGGTCTCCATGGACATGTGGCAGAGGATTTATGCTGCCGAGAGCGAGAAGACCGCAAAGCGCGTTTTTCAGCTCGGCGCGCTTGTGCTCATTCCATTTGCACTTATTCCCACTGTACTAGGGATGATAGGCGCTGTTGCCCTGCCTAGTGCTGATCCTGATACAATAGTCTTTGCACTCATGACAACATTCCTGCCCACAGGCTTGCTAGGGATAGGGCTTGCTGGCATCCTAGCTGTTATTATGTCCACACTGGACAGCATGCTTATGGTTGGCACAGCGACTCTGACCAAAGATTTCTACAAGACTTTAGCAAAAAAGAATGCCCGTGATGAGGACATGCTCAAAATGGCCAGGATCTTTACAGTGATCTTCGGCTTGCTAGGCCTTGCCACAGCATTTCTCTATCCTGACATACTTCAGCTGGTCCTGACAGGGTCGTTTATCCTTGTTATTCTCATACCAGCGCTGCTGGGCGGGTTTTTCTGGCAGCGCGCCAATTCAACGGCAGCGTTCTGGAGCACACTTATCGGCTTTGTTGTGCTTCTTATGGCTCTGCCGTCGCAGCCGAGAACAGCATTTATACCAAGCGTCATAGCTGCTGTGATAGTCTTTGTTGTGCTCTCCTATACGACGAAGCATTCCGAGAGCGAAAGAATAAAAATATGGTAGTGAAGTGTTGCTTAATCATACTGCTTCGCGCGCCTGACAAGGTATGCAGCGAGGCCGAAGATGAAGAACAGCAGGCCGAGAAGCGTGATCTTGATATTTGTTTCGCTAAACTCCAAGAGAGCAGACAACAGAAATCCTGCAACTACAAAAATAATTCCAAGATACAGCAGGATGCTTGCGATACCAGCTCTTTTTTTGTGCATAGAAACAGTCCCATCAGATCGCATATCTTTGTAACATCTTCTTGTAAATGGCAGCGAAGAACAGGAACACAAAGGCATGGAACAGCGCGAAGCGCGAGACCGAGAATCCCATGAAGATTAAAGACAGAAAGTACTGGTAGTAATAGAGATAGTAGTAGAATTTTCTTACTTGTCGGGACATTTTTTCTTTGCGCATGATGTTAATTGGAAAGAACGGATAAAAAGTAGAAAATGCCGAAGATGAGGGAAAGTAAAGAGTAATATGCCGGCGATGGGTGTAAGTAAAAGGTGAGATGCCGCTCCATGGTTCTTTTCATCTTATGCAGTTGATTGACCGCACCAAATTATTTCTAGTGGCACATGAATACGAATGCACAAACCACTGCATGCTCTGCCGCTACATCACATCGACACGTCTGTGCTCTTAGAACCGCACACGACAGAGAATGGAAGATGGTGCAAGAAATATCTGCAGCGGATTGGAAGCAAATATAGAGGTGTTGTGTCAGCGCCAGTTCTGAGTGAGCTGATGATTGTTGATGCGCTTGTCAGCATCGACAATACACTAATTGATAATCAGGCAATCAAGAACGAATTTGGGCTTCGTATTGCCCACCCTGAGCTATTTGTATAACTCTTTTTTTGCCTTCTCATGAGCTGCTTTGGCATGTTGCAACAGCTTGGTCCTCTCGGCTTTCTTGTATAATGCCTTCAACTTCTTTTCGCCGTCTGTCATACTTCTTTTTTACCTTTGCAGATATTTAAGTCTTTCACACAGATCTTGCATTTTAATGCCGAAGATGGGTAGACGGCTAAGTGGTGAAGTCTTGTTTCATTTAGATACTGAGGATAGGCATTCCCAAAAAAAATATATAATTCTGGGCAGCTACAAAACCCGTAAATGTAGTCAACTATTTATCACATTTGTATAATTTTCATTTTTGTTTTGCTATGTACTTCTTGTAATCCTTGATGTATCGTTTTATTATATGCTGGACAAATATGTTTTCATTTTTATTCTTCTGGGAACGCTCCAGCGCAGTGTAGTAACTGTCTCTATTTTTATAGCTTATGTCCATCATTGGAAAACCGTGCTTATGCAAAATAAAATTCATCAAAAGCCTGCTTATTCTTCCATTTCCATCCCCGAACGGATGTATGGAAACAAACCTATAGTGGACCAATGCGGCTAGCTCGACTGGATGCAATTTTTCTTTGTTTCTATTATACCAGCTAAAGAATTCCTGTAGCATTGCATTAAGTTCTACCGGTGATGGCAATTCGACATCAGTCCCGCTTATACCTACCTGATAATTCCGGATCTTTCCAGCTATCCCTGGCTTTGTTTCCCCGAATAAACTATAATGCCATTCCAAAACAGTTCCAATATTTATGTCTTTTTTGAATTTCAGTATAATATAGAACAGCTTCCTGTGGTTTTCAGCTTCCTTGATATCCTTAATAGGCCTGCCAGATGGCGTAATATTATCATGAAGCAATTTTGATGTATCTTTGAACGTCAGAGACCCGCCTTCAATCCTATTGGTATTATA
>JACQNX010000031.1 GCA_016202875.1 Candidatus Aenigmatarchaeota archaeon
CTTCATGGTATGCAACTGCATTGGGATTGAATATTACTTTCCAGCCGGCAATATTCGCCCTCCACCCGATGTCCGTATCCTCATTACCATAGAAGTAAGCACTATCAAAAACCCCGATCTCTTGCAGCATCTTTCTTCTGATCAGCATAGCCGCGCTGTGTCCGTACAGAACAGGCCGAAGGAAAAATTTTTGCTTTTCTGCATCTGCGCCAGAAAGGAGATCAAATCCAAATCCTTCTTTTATCATACTCCCGCCGCAGGAATTTATTCTGCGCTTATTCCAGGAATAAACTATCTTGGAAGCTGCAATGCCGATGCTTTCATCTGTGTGCATGACTTTCAGCTGTTCTTTAAGCCAGTCTCTGTGCAGTTGTGCATCGCTGTCCATAGTAGCGATGAAGTCGCTGCGTGTTCTTTCTATTGCGGTGTTTCTGCTCATTGCAGGCCCTGTCTGCCTATCTTTCTTTATAATTTTAACCCATGGGTATGTTCTTTTGACGATGCTCACTGTGTTGTCTTGGCTGCAGTCATCAGCCAGAATGCAATTAAAGTCCTTGAATGTTTGTTTTTTTACACTATCCAGGCATCTGGAAATAATATCCTCATTATTGTGGGTGCAGATTATAATGTCAACCTTGTTCATATTTTCATCGCCTTGTCAAGCTCTTTTATAGCGTTAATGACGTCGTCTACTGTCACGTCATCTGTTCTTGCATGCTGAAGCCATGAATACTCTTCCTGCTCATAAAATGCTTTTCCGGCTTTCCTTACTACTTTGCAATTTTTGGTGCGCGGATCCCACCAGTAGGGTGTAGGACCGCTCACTGCTATCGTGGGCAGACCGAGAGCAGCAGCTATCCATGTCAAGCCGCCATTAGTGCATATGAACATCCTCATTCTTTCCATAACTGCCACAGTTTCTTCCAGCCTGAGTTTTCCTGTAAGGTCTATAACTTTTGTCTTGCAGAAAGCCTGGATCTCTTTGCTGTCTGAAGATTGTCCATTATCCCCAACAAGCACAACAGTGGCTCCTGAAATGCTGTCTATGAGTTTAGCCCATTTGGCATTCTGCCACCGCTTGTATCCGTGCCCTGTATTAATACCTACTATCGGCATCTTTTTTGTTCTGTACTTATCCAGTATCCTGTCTGCTGTTTTCTTCATCTGGTTTTTGTCAAGGAACGCCTCTAGTTTAAGCTTTTCCTCTGTCACGTTTAGACCAAATAATGAAAAAATGCTGTTTTCTAGTTGAACAATGTTTTTGCCTCTTATATCAAGAGACCTGTCGTACAGTTTCCTTGCAGGATGGCTCACGCAGCATATCTTGTATTTCGCCCCTATGAGGCTTGTGAGCAGAAAGGTATTCCGCGTCCCGGGAAACCCCTCAAACACGAGATCGTATTTTTCTCTTCTGAGTGTTAAAATATCACGAATAAAGCGTACAATGTCCGGGATAAATTTCAATGTAAACAACTCACGTAAAAAACGCCCGCTATGCGGCCTTAGATACCATATATTGTAGTCAATCCTTGCAACCTTGTCAATGTAAGGGCAGTTACTGATAATGACCTTGCCTTGTTTCTCTGGCGGAAATTCCTCCAGCAGATGAACGTCGCATCCTAGTAATTGCTTGAAGTTTCTAGCCAGTGGTACAGCAGTCACAACATCTCCTATTCCAGGTCCTTTGATAATTAAGACTTTTTTAATAGCGCTCAGACTATTGGTATCTTTTTGCTGCATAAAGCACGTCCTCCACAGTGATCTTCTTCATGAGGTTCTTGTCGCATGTATTGAACCTGCCATATATGTCATAGCATGCCTGTTTTTCTTTCCAGATAAATACACTGCCTTTATTAAGAGGTGCAAGCACATATGGATTCGTTGGCCCGAATAATGAAATGACATTGTTATTGACACACGATGCTATATGCATGGCCCCAGAATCATTGCAGACCACAAATTTGCACAGTTCCATGATAGCTCCTGTCTGACTGATCGTTGTTTTGCCGCATAAGTTTTGTATTTTCTTTTTGTTTTTTGCGTGTTTGTATATCCACGAACATATTCTTTTATCTTCTTTGCCCCCGACAACTACAATACTGAATTTTTTACATAGCGCATCTATAACACGTAGGTAATTTTCCTTGGGCCAGATCTTGATCTTTGCCCTCTGCCCCGTGTTTATCGCCCCGCCTGGCGCAACTGCGATAGAGGGTTTCTTGCATATCTTCTTTGCAAATTTTCTGTCCTGTTTTGTTATAGCCAGGTCCATTTCTCTCCCTAATAGCTTTGCCTTGAAGTATATCCCTAAATCAAGGTACGCATCTATATCGTGCTTGTTTTGCCTGTAATAGACATTCAGGTTATTGGCAAAGCCTTCACCGTTTCTGTCAAACCCTGTCCTGAATCTACCGCACCGTGCTGCAAATAAGCCAGCGGCCCAGTGCTTGTCTAGGACAAAAATAATATCATACTTGTTTTCCCTCAGCCTTGTTGCAAGCTTCTTTAGTTCTAAAAACCCGCTGTTTAAAAATATTCTTTCATCAAAGGGAATAAGATAGTTTATGTTTTTGTTGCCTCGCAGCGCATGTTCAAAGGAATTGCCGCAGGCATAATAAATTGTTGCATGTGGAAATCTCTGTCTTATTGCTCTTACCAAGGGAGTCGTCATTAATACATCGCCAAGCGCGCCTATCTTGAAAAATAGTATCTTGTCTATCTTTTTAGGCAGCTCTTTTTTTTTGAATGTAAACAAGGCCTTTCCTATTAACTGTACGACTGACATGACCTATTCTAATATCAAAGTCTTTTAAAGTGTTTTTTATAAGTAGGACAAAAAATGAAATATCGTTTATCAAAGATGTTGATGTTTAATATCTCTTCCCAGCCTTTGCCTGCAGTATTCTCTGAATGCATCCCAGAACGCTGTTTTCGGTTCCCAATCTAATACAGTTCTGGCATGTGTATTGTCTCCATACCACCGTTCTGCTTCATGTCTAGGTAGAGGCTTTACTATAATGTTATCCGATATAGTCATTGCAACATCCACTAGCCTTATCTCCTTGCCAGCTGCAATGTTAAAGACATCCCACCCGTTTCTTTTGCTGGCGAGCAAAATACCTGCGATAAAATCATCTATGTGTGTGAAGTCCCTAGTCGTATTCTCGCCAAAAACAGTGAGAGGCTTTCCACGCTTTGCATTATTTACCCATGTCGGCAGCACCTGCATCGGCTCGTGTAAGTAATCTCTGCTGCCCCATATATTGCTCGGTCTCACAATTATAACATCCATGCCATAAGTTTCATGGTACATTTTCAGCAGTTCCTCGCAAGCCTGTTTTGTCACACCGTAAGGTGTATCAGGTTGCATAGGCATGTCTTCTTTAAAAGGTGGTTTCTGTTTTCCGTACACGCTGAAAGAAGATGCAAAAACCATCTTTACGTCATGCATGCGGCAGGCTTCTGCAAAATTCAGTGTTGCCAGGAAATTGTTCTTGGTGATCTCATAAGGGTTATCAATACTGAGCCTATGTGCAGGTATATTTGCAAGGTGAAAAACTAGTTCTTTGCCTCTAACAGCCTGATTGACAAGCTCAAAATCTAGACCATCCTGTCCTGTCCTGATGTCAAACCCTTCTGCATCCAACAGTCTTTCTGCAAGGTGCGAACCAATAAATCCTGCGCTGCCTGTCACAAGTGTGCTCATTCTCTCACCAACCACTCTACATATTGCTGAACGCCTGTTTTGATTGTTGTTTGTTCCTGCCAGCCAAGTGCCTTAATTTTCGTTACATCCAGCAAAAATCTAGGCACATCTCCTGGCCAGCCGCTGTCTCCCTTGCTGAATTTTAACTGTACATTTGTCAGTTCCATAGTGCCTATTACAATCTCTGCGATTTCCTTTACTGTTGTCTGGTTTTCAGACCCTATGTTGAACACGTGCCATCCTCTTGTGTTTGCTGCTAGTAGTGTTGCTGCAATAGCATCGTCAATATACAAATAAGATTTGCTCTGCGTTCCATTGCCCAGTATTTCTAACAGCGAGTTGTCTGCAGACAGTTTTTTGACAAAGTCATGCAGCACACCCCGCATGCTACCAGGACCGTAGATGTTAGCGTACCGTAGAACCACTGCACCAAGACCATAAGTTTCATAATAAGATCTTATGAGCATTTCGCATGCTGCTTTTGTGGCTCCATAAACAGAAATAGGTTTCAGTTCTGAATCTTCTGGAGTAGGAACCCTGTCCGCAATACCATAAACAGCCGATGTGGACGCAAAAACAATTTTCTTTACATCTTGTTTTCTGCACGCATCCAGAACATTCTGTGTAGCAATTACATTGTTTTCTATGCTTTCCATGGGATTTTCCATGCTTTTTCTCACATCAACAGAAGCAGCAAAATGGAAAACAGTGTCAGCAGTTAGTATAGACGAGTCAAACTTTTTTGCCAGGTCGCACTGAAAAAAGTTTACATTAGTATTCAGTCCTGCCTTGTCCACAACAGAGGCAACATGCCCTGTTGAACTTAGTGCGCTAACCAGGTGTCTTCCGATAAACCCGCTTCCGCCTGTAATACATATCCTCATGCTCCTCACAACACAAGCATGTAGGGAAATCTTAAGAAGCTAGTTTTACTAGCATTTTTACAATAAATTTTGGAACAGGTATATTCAATTTTCTCAAAAATTCCAGTTCTTCTTTTGTCAGCCCTTTTGTACGTAAAATAAAAAAAGAATAAAATATAAGGCCGGCAGCAAGTGATAAAATAATTTCAGCCAAGATATTAAAGATAAGTACTGTCTTGATAGCAACGATTATTGACATGGCAAGTATGCCACCAACAAATATCTTTGCCAATGAAATTGTATCCATTCCTATCTGTACCGTTTTTCTTAGTGAATAGAAAGCTAGTACCGTGCCAATAAAATAAGCCAGTAGTGTTGATAATGCTGCAGCAGCTATACCATATTGCGGAACGAAGAGTATATTCAAAATAAGATTAAGCACAGATATAACAGCAGTTATTTTTGTATTTGATATGGGCTTATTCACAGCGATCAGCGAATTGGAAAATATGACAAATAATGTATAAAATATGGAATTTATTGCGAGTATTTGCAGCGTTATCGCAGCAGGTAGGTAAGCCTGTCCAAACAGTATAAGTAATATGTCGCCGGCGAAGGCGATCATAATGATTGCAATAGGAATCACCACGACAAATGCAAATTTTGATATCAAGCCAAGAGCGGTTGATACCTCATTTATATGTTTCTTTGCCCACATTTCTGCTATGAGAGGAAGCAGCACCACAGCCAGCGAGTTAACAAGCACCCATAGCAGCTGCGATGTAGGAAGAGCTGCCTGGTAAAGCCCCACGTCTTCAAGTCCGCGAAAAGCAGTAAGCACTATAGTGTCTGTATAAAACAAAAGCAGCGATGACAAACCGCCGATAAAAACAGGAAATGCGAATTTCATCAGTTTCTTTGTAAGTGCTTTATCAAAAGCAGCTTTGCCGGTAAGTTTTCCTCTTGATTTTAAACCGAAAAGCAGAAACATTAACGCCGCTACAGCTCCCAACACGTATGCATAGCTGATCCCTGTTACACCGAGATTTATGAGAAGGGCTACAAATAAAAAAGCTATAGCAAGCCTGATGGGCTCTACAAGGGAATAAATTTTTACATGACCGAGTCCCTGTGCTGCATGTTGCAGTGTTGTCAGTGCTGTACCGATAATAAATGAAACAGCTATTATCTGTAACGGGAATGCTGCAGCAACTGTCCTGAAATAGAAGACTGCTATAAAATCAGAAAAAAATATGATCGGCATCATGATGGCTATTGCAATTGCAAATTGTATTAGCCCAACAACTAAAATAGAAGGTTTGATTTTATCTTTGTTGCCTGCTCCTGAAAATTCCGCCAAAAATTTGATAATTGTAGGTCCCAGCCCTAGGTCTTTGAATAGAGAGAAGAATGCAATAAAAACAAATATAGAGTACAACAGCCCAAAATCTGTTACAGGCAGGCTACGAGCTAAAAAGAGCCTGAGTGCATATCCCAGAAGAGTCGCTACGATGGCTGCACCAAAAACTATAGCGCTCCCTTTGAACAATCTTTCTGCATAGTTCATGTTGTTATTCTGAAGCAAAGGAATATAAGTTGCTGGCAATGAATAATTTATTAGTGCGAACAATGAAGTGTGAATTGCTCTCGTAAAATTAATTAAACTGCTGTGTCATTAAATTTTATTCTAAACAGCTTAACTTCTCCACCCCACGAATCCACAAACTCAAAATTTTGAAGACCCTGTCCATTAAAGAAGAACATCTTGGTGAACATGGAGTCTTTGATTTCTGGTGGGATGAATACAATTCCCTGTCTGTTTGGTTCCATGAAGATGAGTCCTTTTACAGGTGCATTAGGTTGCGTTCTTAGTACACCGCCCTGGTTTGTGAAGTACACGAGCTGCTCTACTTGCTCAAGCTGGTTGCTCCTCAAAACAAAGGCTTGGAGAGAATCGTTCTGTTGGTTTATTACTACCTGACCTGGTATTTGCTGGTTGCAGCCTGCCGGAATCCCGCCCTCATAAACATATGTGATCCCGCCTGCTGTCGACGGCCTTGCCTGCCTTAATCCCATCTGGGACATCGGGGTCGCGCATCCTTTGTCAATAGGGTTCCACGACCAGAAGTATGTCCACCAGAAGCTTTTCCCTATAAGGTCTGCAGTTGCCAGGTAGTACATCTCCTTGCAGCCTGGTTTCCTATATTTCTCAAGGATCTTGATTGCAAGTGTCTCGTTATCTGTTGCGAGTGTAGTGGCAATGTCTTGTATCCTCGCAGTCTCTATAAGTGTTTTTGCCTCTCCATTAACAGTGATGTTCGTTGCCCTGAACTTCTCGCTGGCTGCTATCTCTCTTATCTCTTCATAGGAGAGTCCCGCAGCTACAGTTGTATTCCAGAGCGCATTCTGTGACGCACCATCAAAGACAACAGCCCTTTTGGCAATGCCTGTAATGAAATGTCCAGGATCCCAGTATGTGGCCACCACAGCGCATGTATCTGTGTTGTTCCTTATCCAGTTCAGCGAGTTCC
>JACQNX010000032.1 GCA_016202875.1 Candidatus Aenigmatarchaeota archaeon
AGAGAAAATATAAAAAGAAGAAGAATTATATAGTAGACTAATGAAGCGTTATCCACAGTCATACAGCCTGCGCGTATTTTTTCCCGGCTCTTCTGATGAGGATTTGCACAGGCTGCATCATGCTTTCAAAAAAAGTGGCGATCCTACCAGTATGATCGCACGCCTTGCAACAGATCAAACGTATGTCAGGATGCTGATTAACCCCAGGGAAAGAAATGGTCACAGGGGCGGTATTTACACCAATCATGGAAAGTAGTTGATTTTATAGTGAAGCAAATAAATAAACAAGATATTATAATTTGCTTCACATATAGTCAGCAAAGAAACTAATATATCGAATGTTTCTTTGCATGACTATAAGCTTTATTTCTCTATAGAAATAACGAGGGCGATAATTTGACACTGATCTTGGGCATAGATGAGTCTGGCAGAGGGCCTGTTGCAGGGCCCCTTGTGCTTTGCGGATATATGATTGATGAGAAAAAAGTGGGGGAGCTCAAGAAGTATGGCGTGAAGGATTCCAAACTTCTTACAGCTACCAAGCGCGAGCGACTTTTCCCGAAACTCAAGAGGCTTGCTGACAACCATCATGCAGTTACTGTAAGCGCTGCGGAGATAGACAGCCTGCGGACGATAAGCAACCTGAACAAAATAGAGATAGAGAAGATGCAGTACCTGATAAACAGGATGAAGCCTGACAAGGTTGTCATAGATGCGCCTGAGGTCAAGACAGATAATTTTGCAAAGAAAATACGACAAAAACTGGATGCCGAGTGTGTAATCGTGGCAGAGAATTTTGCAGACAAGAAGTATCCAGAAGTTGGAGCTGCTTCTATCATTGCAAAAGTTATCAGGGACAGGGAGATAATAAAACTTCACAAAAAATACGGCAATTTCGGTTCTGGCTACTCCTCCGATCCTGTTACTATTGCTTTTTTAAAGTCGTGGTTGAAAAAGAATAAAGAGTTCCCTGATTTTGTCAGGAAATCATGGATCACTGCGCAGCTGATGATTATAGAACGGCAGCAGACAAAAATACATAAATTTGTAGGGTGAAGTGAGATGCCATATTTTGACACAGACCTCCGGACAACGCTCATATTCGCTGTTGCGGGCATTGCTGTAGGCTATCTTTCTTTCTTATTTAACCATACAGCAGGGGCTGCGGTGTTCGCAATTATTATTTTTATAGTGCTGTATTTTGCAGTCAAGAAATTGCTTAAAGTGCAGGAAGAGAAAAAATGGTGGACCACGATGGCAATTGTTTATTTCCTGGTCTGGCTCATTGTATGGACTGTTTTTTACAATACAGCTGTTCTTTGATGACGGTTCACATCCTCATAAAATTCTTGCGAATGTTATATCATCAATAACAACCTTTGCTCCGCGATGCACTTGAAAGAATATGTAAGCAGATTCTAGATTGCCTGCCAGCGAAGCGTGTTCATTGTCGTCCACAGTGTAATGGAATCCTGGTCCCTGACATTTCAATTCATAGCGATGAAATTCTCCGGCATTTGTTCTGCCCAGCCCTGCATGTTCCAGATGGCCGGTATACATAGAGTACGCACCAAAGCACTCACCATTTCCTATATTTGCGATGTAGGCTTTCTTGAAATCCCGCGTTGCCGGCTTCCTGGCAGCCACAGTTCCGGCTAACCAAGCGCCATCGCGAGCTTTTGTCAGGTCTTTGAGGTAAAAGACCAGCTTCCAGTTACTAAGGCTTTCTACCGGCTGCTCAAGATCCACAGCGCTTCCTTCTACAGGATTCGTTGCCAGAACGAGTGCATGATTGCCTTCCTTGCTGCCATCTGTTAAAAATGCAGTGCCGCCATTTCTGGCTCTTAGTGCCCAAACAGATTCCTGCTCAAAATTTTCCCGAAGATCTTGACTAACAGCTAGTGCCGAAAGGATCAAATGAGAGGCTGCTGCATACAAAAATGCCCTTCTAGATCTATTAGTATTCAGTGGTGTCTGTATTGACATTATAACCTTCCTAATGAAAAATCCATTTAAATTGATAAAATTCATAAAGTAAAGTGGAATGGTGATGAAATGACTTTGCGCACCCATTACTCCTCTCAGATTTCCGAAAAGGATGACAATAAAAAGGTAGTGGTTGCCGGATGGATACAGAAGCTCAGGGATCTGGGGAAAATAAAATTCATTGTGCTGAGGGACAGGGACGGGGAGATCCAGATAACAATAAAGGATTCAGAAGAACTTGCAAAGATTTATGCCAGGCTCGTAAGGGAGAGCGTGATCTCGGTGGCAGGCATTGTCAAGAAGAACAGCTCAGCGCCTGGTGGGCGGGAAATATTCCCGGATAAGATTATTGTACTCTCGCAGGCGGAGAGCCCGCTTCCCCTTGAGACGGATGCGCACATCCAGTCTTCTCTTGATAAGCGCCTTGATTTCCGTCCCATAGACTTACGCCTGCCGCGGAACAGGGCTATATTCAAGGTGCAATCGACTTTGATCCAAGAGATGCAGGCCTTCCTGAAATCCAGGGATTTTATGCAGATATTTACTCCGTGCATTATGGGAGTTACTTCTGAAGGCGGGGCAGAAGTTTTTCCTGTTGTTTATTTTGATAAAGAGGCATTTTTACGACAGGACCCGCAGTTGCACCGGCAATTATCAATAGCAGGAGGATTGGAAAAAGTATATGACATAGGCCCTGCGTGGAGAGCGGAGCAGTCGCATACCACAAAGCACATGTGCGAACACAGGGTCATGGCAGTGGAGACATCATTCATCGAAAACGAATACGATGTCATGGAATTGCAGGAGTCGCTTGTTTCGTATGCAATGGAAAAGCTGAAGAAAGACTGCCCTGCAGAACTGGAGATGTTTAACGCTACAATAGAGATTCCGCGAAAGTTTCCTGTTCTGGAATTTCCAAAGATATATGACATTCTTAAGGAACTGGGAGAGAAGCTGCCTCGCGGAGAAGACCTGACCACAGCAGCAGAAAAAAATCTCGGGGAATACGTGAAAGAGAAATATAAGTCTGATTTCTTCTTTGTGAACAGATTTCCATTTGCAGTTAAACCTTTTTATGTCATGCGCGTTGATGACGAACCAGAATGGGCAAGAAGCACGGATCTCATTTTTCGTGGAATCGAGATGAGTTCCGGCGGGCAAAGGGAGCACAGATACAATAAAATAATAGAGCAGGCGAAAATAAAGAAAATGAAGCTTGAGTCTATAAACTGGTTTGCAGATTTCTTCAGATACGGAGTTCCGCCGCATGGCGGGTTCGCTTTGGGAATTGAGCGATTAACTATGCAGATTTTAGGCCTAGAAAATGTGCGCGAAGCGACTTTGTTCCCGAGGGATACCGAGAGATTGGTTCCTTAACTTATAGCCAAACATTCATTCTACTTCGCATTTGTTATTAATGCACTGGTAGGGACCGCACTGCGCATCGCCGAAGCAGAACTTGTAGATGTATTTCATGCATGTATCAATAAAATTTGTTTTTCCCTGCCCTGCGAGCCTACTGCCCAGTTCATTGCATTTTTGCAGACGCTCTTCTGAAACATACTGCGCTTCTGGCACGGGCTGGCCTGTTGCAGGCACTGCAGGCGCTGCGGGGACGGATTTGTCTTCAGCGGCCGGGCGGTAAGAAAAAACAAAAAAACCGGCAATTAAAATGATGACGACAATTATAACAAATACGACAAAGCGCCTGTCATTTTTTCTGGCCATAGTTATAGTTTATTTACAGGTTTTTAAACTCATAGTTATCCAAGAAAAAATATTGATAGCCTACCTGAAAGAAGATAAGAAAGACGGAAAAGCGGCGAGAAGATGAAGAGAAAAGATAGCTTTAAGAGGAAAATTGGTAGAGTATAATTATGAAGTTCTATGGAAAGGCGCTGGCACTGATGTTCCTGGGGACTGCAATGTTTTCTGCC
>JACQNX010000034.1 GCA_016202875.1 Candidatus Aenigmatarchaeota archaeon
GGGCGGAAACAGATCATCGAATGGCAGGCATGACTATGAAGTTGTTTCTTCAGTCATGCAAACATGCCAGTTGAGAAATGAAGATTTTTCAGATATTGTCATGGATGAGCTAAAATCCACTGCTGATGGCTGAATAGATACCTGCTAGAACCATATAATTATAAGGTGGTGAAATGTCAGAAAAAACATCAGTCTTTCTAAGACCTTATGAAGTTCTTAGAACATGGCGACATGGCCGTTTAGAAGCTTTGAGAAGATCTATCGAAGCTTACGGAAGCGAGCATGACTTATCGCAATCAGATACGGTAGCTCTTGCCTATGTAAATTCAGCTTTGCAAGCTAGCAGAAGAAGATTAGCAATGGGCTAAGATTAATTCTTTTTAAATTTACAATTTTGTATATTCTAATTTGTTAGGGGCTCGTAATCTAGTTTGGTTTGTTCAGTTCCTACAGAATCGTCACTAAAACCTGCTTCCCTCGAGCGCACGGGAGCAGATGCATGTCCTGACCTCTGGAATCTTGGGTATGACCTCAAAAATGAGCTTTTTTAATTTTTCGTTGTTTTCGCTGAAGACGCGAACAACATTATCTAAAGAAACAGGCTTTACAGATGGGTCTTCTTTCATACCGGTATCATAATCTGTGATCACAGAGATGTTGGCATAGCACATCTCCAGCTCGCGGGCAAGCACAATCTCAGGATACTGCGTCATGTTTATAATGTCCCAGTCATGACCTCTGTAGAACTGACTTTCTGCTTTTGTGGCAAATCGCGGGCCTTCTATGATGACTGCTGTGCCGCGATCATGGACAGGAAGGTTCATTTGTTTTGCAGTTTCTATCAGCAACGCCCGCAACTCTGGACAATAGGGTTCTGCAGAACTTATGTGGGTGACGGGCCTTTCCTCATAAAATGTGTCGTCGCGGCGCGTAAAATTGACAAACTGGTCTGGGACCATGAAATGCCCAGGTTCGATAGCCTTTTTCAACGATCCCACAGCTGTCGGGGAGATGATGTGCTTGACTCCCAGCTCCTTGAAAGCGTAAATATTCGCCCTGTAAGGAATCCTGTGCGGCGGGAACTCATGCTGCAGGCCATGCCTAGCGATAAAAGCGACCTCCTTGCTGCCTATTGTTCCAATGGTTATGGGAGACGAAGGCTTGCCAAAAGGCGTTTCTTTTTCAACTGTTGCTGCTTCGCTGAGCAGGGAATAGAAACCAGAGCCGCCGAATATGCCGATCATGCGCTACTCTATCATAAATAACGTTTAATATCTGTCGTGAACTGTGATAATAATGGGGCACAAAATAGTTGACAGGCTGAAGAGAAAATATTTGACATATGCTTTAGGCCTCTCTATACTTTTACCTTCTGTTGGAATATTCAGCAAACCTGATGCAGAGCGTGTCAGCCATCCAATAACGCAATATAATCTGCAGCAACCGTTATACCAGCCACTATCATATAAACAAGCGCTGGATGTCTTTGTCGATAATGTTTATACGCATCCTTCTGCATGGGCGCATACAATTCCAGAAGAAAAAAGAATTTGCATAAGAGATCCAGCTTTTATTGATTACAATCTAACATTTAGTAGGGTTCTAGGACATGAAATCGGACACAACATACGGCATTTTTATGGCGTGCCTGACGGTGATGAAGATCATCATACAAGACATGCTTACCAGCATCTTGCACATTCGCCGTTTGAACTGAGGAGCAGGTATCCTATATAAGTTTTTTCGTCAAGTAGGAAATATGTACTCCGTATATCCGGCATCGTACCAAAGAAAATTAGGAACATATGCGACTTATCGAAAATTCTCCATAAAAAATGCGTCAGTTCCTTTCTTCGCCTCTTATCCAGGTTATCCGTCTTATCTTGGTGTAAATATCTTTCAAGCTGATGAGAAATACATGGGCAAAAGCCTGCTGGGCTTTACAAATGGCAATTTCATCGTAATCAGAAAGGGCCTCAATAAAATTCTCAGACTGTTTGTGCAGTTCCATGAAGAGGAGCACGTGAAGGACATGTCAGCTTCGGAAAAGGACGTGGATAAGAGGGCGCTGAAGAGGTTGATGCAAAGAAATATGCCACAGAAAGAATTGAGAGAAGTAAAGAAGCTGCTGAAGCAGAGATGGCAAACGCTGAACGACTTTTCTGAATGCGGATTAAGACATTCTTGCACTGGTGTGTAAAATTTACACAACTCTTATAAATTTTCATATGCTATATTTATCTCAATGACTTCCGACACAGCAAGAAATAGCAGAATAGCGAGAAGATTATTTCTGAGCGGGGCGGCAACTCTTCCTTTTGCGTGCTATCAATATCTGTACAACACAGAAATGGCAAGAGCTCCCAAAATTCCAGGTATGATTATAGCAGACATTCATACGCACCCTGGAAAATATCACGATGCAGCCTCTTTGACCGGGGCGCTCAGTGACGGCATAACAGGCCTCACGCAGAGGTACAAAAGCAGCAACATAGTCACGTACGAAGACGCACTGAGCCTTCCGGGGGCAATGGAAATGGACAAAGGCTTGTTTGCCTGTCTCGGGGCTGGCTATTTTATGAAAACGCAGGAAGTCATGTCAAACTATCACATACTTGCTGCAGGCTGCAGAAAATATATTCCTCACTGGAAAGACGCAAGAAAAACTGTGGATGAGGTGCACCGGCAAAATGGGCTGGCGATACTGAACCATCCGTTTCTCCAAAGAACTGATGGCTTGCCGCTAATAAAGAGGCTTGAAGATGGCGCAAAAGAGCTGGACGAACTCCTTGACATTGTAGATGAGATAGAAGTTTTTAACGGATACTGCGTAAGCGCCGTCCCACAAGCAATGGAGCAGTTGCCTGGCATTCCGGATATGCTGCGGCTCCGGACACTGAATGAAAGGGCAAAAGACCTTGCAGAGAAAAGCAACAGATTCAAGGGCATTGCAACATCAGATGCGCATTACAACCTCAAGTCTATACAGACAGCAGGGATATATATTCGTGAAAACTGTGCCTCTATGGAAGGACTAATGTACTGCATAAAAACAGGTAATTTTGAGAGGTATGAGAAGACATCTGACAGAATGACATTTTTCAGAGGGCTGTTACGCTCTTGAAGTTTTTCCTGGGATGAATAAAAGGGGAAAAATATGGCAAGCGTTCATATAGAAACATACGGCTGCTCTAATAATATCGCAGAAAGCCAGATCATGGAGCGCCTGCTGAGGGAGAAAGGATTTTCTATTTCTGATTTTGACAATGCAAACGTTGTTATCGTGAACTCATGCTCTGTGAAAAGCGTGACAGAGAACAAGATCATCCATCAGCTGCGCAGCATACAGAACAACTTCCCGGAAAAGAAGCTCATTGTTGCGGGGTGCATGCCTGAGGCTGAGTACGACATAATAAAAGAAGTTGTGCCGCAGGCGTCGCTGCTCAGCACGCACCATATTAACGAAGTAACGGATGTTGTTGCTTCTGTATTAAGAGATGAATATGTGGAGGTCATGGGAAAAGCGAGGCTTGACAAAGCCATCATGAAAAGGCAGAGAGCTAACCCTGCAATAGACATCATTCCTATATCATCAGGCTGCAAGTCCTTCTGCACGTTCTGCTCGACAAAGATAGCGAAGGGCGACCTGTTCTCTTTTCCCGAGGAGCATATTATTGAGTCCATCAGAACTTCGGTAAAAGAAGGCACCAAAGAATTCTGGATCACGAGCCAGGACAACGGATGCTACGGGTTTGACCGCGGCACTAATCTTGCTGGTTTGATTGAAAAGATAACAGCTGAAATAGATGGCAACTATAAATTGAGGATCGGGATGATGAACCCTGAGCATGTGAAGAAATTTTTGCCTGAACTTCTGGAAGCTTACAAAAGCGACAAGGTCTTCAAGTTCCTTCATCTGCCTGTGCAGAGCGGATCTGATATTATTTTGAAAAAGATGTGGCGGAAGTATTCTGTTGATGACGTTGCTGGCATCATCAAAGCATTCAAATCCGCCATTCCTGACATTACGATATGGACAGACATGATCTGCGGCTTTCCTGAAGAGACGGAAGAGGACTTTGAGGCTTCCATGAAGCTAATCAGAGAAATGAAATTCGACTTTGTGAACATTTCGGCCTATGGAAACAGACCGAACACGCCTGCGTTCAGGATGAGACAGCTGCCGACAGAAATAAAAAAAGAAAGAACGAGGGAGATGTCTATTTTGGTGGAGGAAATGTCAAAAACCCAAAATGAAAAATGGATTGGCTGGACTGGTCCTGTCATGATAGACGAATACAATGAGAAGAAAGGGACGTGGATTGGGCGCAATTTTGCCTACAAGCCTGTGATCCTCAAAGGCGATTTCGCGCTTGGGCAAGACATCGCAGTCAAAGTAACAGGCGCCTCGCAGAACTCGCTTTTTGCTGTGCTTGGGGGTATTTAAAGGGGAAAACTATATATACTAAGGAGTACTAAATAGTGGTAACTATATTGCTTGAGCGGAGGAGTATTGCAAATGAAGATCAAAGATATTCAGACAGAAGACAGTAAAGAAACGCCTTTAGATCGCATTGTGAAGGCGCACCGGGATGACGTCGAATTTCTTGGGGAATTTTTAAAGATTCTGGAACCGTATGAGGCTGAGCTTTCCAAAGAGCCTTGGCAGCTTTCTTTTGATTTCATGAGAGAATAAAAATGGGGTTTGATATAAATGGGACAAATTTACAACTGGCTTAGAGACAGAGGAAACCAGAAGGCCATAGCAATGGGAGCAGGCGGTCTGGCTGGTGCTACTCTTGTGCATCTTGGCTTAGACACAAGAGCATTTGACAGTAAAAGCCTTTACGATATGACTGAATCTGCATTAAGGTTTATTCCCTACGGTATTGCTGCTCTTGGAATGGGCAGGGCCAACGCGATGAGATACAGCCATGAAGTCGGCAGGCCGCTGACTCCGAGGGAGACAATTCACGCTTATCTGGATGGTGCTGTCGTCTCATCTGCAATTATAGAAGGATGGGAACACGTAGGACAGTATATTCAGCCTCAGCTGCATGCTGCAGTTGGTGACTATGCCAAGAAGACATTTGTTGGCCAGGGCAGCGTCATGGACCTGATCGCGACAACACTTGGAACAGGCGGTCTGGTTGCTGCAAAAGAATGGCTATCGCATGGAAGGTCGCCACGTGAAAAACAGGATAAATAATGGGTGATTGGATGAAACTAAAAGACTTTTTGAACGACCAAGGACAGGCACAACCTGTTGACCCTAAAGCTGCATTTAGAGCTGGTTATGAAAGTGCAATGAAAAAGGGGGCAGAAGATAGGGCTTACTGGAACAGAGTATATATGGGCTTAGAACAGCAAGGGCGCGATTATTTTGTAAACGTGCCAGAAGGTGAAAAAGACGGTGTAATTGCTGCATGTGGAAAGACATTTTTACAAACGGCTTTAAGTCGACTTCCACGCTGTACTGCAGAGACGCACTTTTCAGACCCGTATGGTCAAGCGGTGGCTGCATTAGCAGTTCTCAGATACGCTCCAGCAGTTCTTTGGGAAGACGAAGAGGTAAGTAATGCCTACAGCGCACTGATTGGCAGGATGAAAGGCGGGGGCGCGAACAGTTACGCTGACGACCTGCTACAGAAACTGAAAGAAGCAGCCACAACTAATTGTCCTTAATAGTAATGGTGAATAGAAATGAAAAC
>JACQNX010000036.1 GCA_016202875.1 Candidatus Aenigmatarchaeota archaeon
ACGTGACAGGCGCGTTCATCGCGCATAACACGAAGTGCACAAGCGGGCAAGTTATCTCGACGACAGCAGACGGCACGCTGCAGTGCGTGACCGATGCGACAGGCGCAGGCGGGGGAGTGACAATCCCTGCGGACAACGTGACTGCTGGGACTTTCCCTAGCGGCAAGTTTGTTTTCACAGGGACTGCGACGACGAATGCGCTGGAGGTTAATGGGTCTGTGCTGGTCGTGAACGGGACGACAGGGAATGTTGGGATTGGGACGACTTCTCCTACAACAACCTTGGATGTGAGGGGAGACCTCAATGTGAGCAGGAGCCTGTTTTACTATGGCAACGTCACGGGCGCTGGCGCAGATATTGCAGAGTATATGAGAGGCGAGAACGTTGAGCCGGGTGATGTTGTTGTTTTGTCACAGACCAGGGACAAGGCTGTGGAGAAGAGCTATATGAAATACGACACGCGCGTTGCAGGCATTGTCAGCACAAAGCCTTCGCACATACTGGGCGCGGGCGACGGAAATGTTTTGCTGACGCTGGCGGGCAAAGTGCCTGTAAAGGTCACAAAAGAGAACGGCGCTATCAGGCGCGGAGACCTGCTTACAACGAGCAGCACGCCTGGCTATGCAATGCGGTGCAGCGACAAGGCAGCATGCGCAGGCGCAATAGTGGGCAAGGCGATGGAGAACTTTGACAGCAACAGGGGAACGATAACTGTGCTGGCGGTGATGGGATGATGGGAAACATGAAAGAGAGGAGGACATAAAATAATGAAACGAGTCATACTGGACACGAACATATATGGGTTTCTACTCGAGAAAGACGAGCCTGATACAATAGAAGACTCGGTAGCCAAGTCGGATATTGTAATTTACGGAGTGCGCGTAATAAGAAAAGAGCTGCGCAATACGCCCAAAAAGTCAACTGCCTACGACAGGAGCAGAAAGGCCATCAGAAATCTTCGAATCTCCCTTCTCACTCTGTACAACACCATCACCAAAATGCTGTCAAAACAGGCAGTGAAAAGCTACAGATTAGTGAATACATTGAGAAAGTATAGGACGCCGGAGTTCATCGGCTATGCAGAATTCAGGAGGTTGTTGCCTTGATGAAATCCTTCAGTGCTTTCCTGAATTCCGGGTCCTTTTTCCATTCCTTCACATGCGAGAGCACGCGCCTGCTTTTGCCTTTCATAGGCATACTTACAGCAAAGAAATATTTAAAGGGAGCGGATGCTCATGAAAGCCCCTTTCCAAAAAACCGAAAGCAGGCTCTTGGCGGCGAGAAAGGCATGATAACATCATGGGCGCCGGGATGAGAGAGAAAATGAAATTCAGGAGGACATAATAATGAAAAGAGTAATACTGGACACGAACATGATGCATGACTACTTCGTGAACCAGGCAAGAGCCCTGAAGAGAAAAGAAGATGCGCTGCTGCCGAAAAAATACAGCTTCATGCTAGCAGAGAAGGAGCGAGGGGAAATGCAATGAAACGGATGATACTGGATACACATCAGGCAAAAAGCAGTCTAGAAAGCTCTCTTGTGGAATACACTCTGATTTTTGGCTGCTTTTTGAAGTGCGGGTCATCAGACCACACGGTGCAATTAAGCGATAACGCTGCAGCAAGGTATGGCGCGTCATCGGGGTCCGGCGACAACTTCATGGCTTCCGGCAAATATTGCTCAATTTCCGCTTCAAGGACTGGTTTGATTCTAAGACTTAACACAGCCAAGAACGCATCAAAATCGGTTTTCAAAAATCCGGAAGCTGTCCTAATTCTTTCCTCATGC
The DNA here is from genome assembly GCA_016202875.1 of Candidatus Aenigmatarchaeota archaeon. Lineage (GTDB taxonomy): Archaea > Aenigmatarchaeota > Aenigmatarchaeia > GW2011-AR5 > GW2011-AR5 > JACQNX01. Next base: position 1,793 of record JACQNX010000036.1, read on the forward strand.
TCTGCAAGTTCTGAGAACAGGTGCATAGGCGCAAACAGGTCGACATTTTCATGGAAAAATATATCCAGTACTTTGCCACGCAGTTCCCTGCCTTTAGAAATAATAATTGCAAAAAGCACAGACGCGTCAACAACGAGTTTCATCAATAACACTTACTTATATCTCTTTGCCAGTCCTTTATTGACCAGCTTTGAAAGGCTTTTTGCCTGCTCTTCACTAAGCCTGCTCTTTGAAGCCAGCATTTCCAGAACAACTCTTTGCAGGCTTCTGGATCTCTCAAGTTCCAGCTCAAATCTTTTCAGTTCCACAGCCTTGTCAAGAAACCTTTTCCAGTCAACATCATCTGCAGGAACTTTGACCTTTACTTCCATAGAAACACCTCATGCGACTTTCACAAATAACATTTCAGGCAGGCTTTTATTTAAACATATTGGTATCGCAGAAACCGTTGCGATCGATGTTTATGAGGGCACAGGAATAGACCTAGAAAATCTTACCTCAAACCAGAAGAAAATTGTCATGCTGACAAAGGCGGTCAGCGGGGACTTCGGCGCGATAGTGGGCAAGGCGATGGAAGAGTTCAATGGAGAGAAGGGAATGATCACAGCGCTGGCGGGATTGGGATGAGAGGGAAATGCAATGGGATGGCGATGGACGATGAGAAGAGCGGTACCTGACACGAACATATATGGAATGACTGCAGGGGCTATTTTAACATCTGATCAGCTGTCAACCACTTCAAATCCCTCTTGTTTGACTACAAATAATCTGCCCTTGAATTCTTTGACCTCATCGAGCAGCAATGATAAGGCCCTGACAAGTTTCTCTGCTTTAGGCGGGTGTATTCTGAACACTATAATGCCTGAATATTCCTTTGGCGGGAACAAAGATGTTTTAAGGAAATCTTTATCCCTGCTCAACAATGTGAACTTTTTGCCTTTTGCCAGCATTGCAAGCTTTCCATTGCTTATGCCTTTGGACGCATATTCTGCTGAAAATCCTTCAGATTCAAGAAATTCCTTGACCTCTATCAAGAGCTTCCCTAATCATATCTCTGGTCAAACCAGGGTAACTCTTCATCAACTTCCCTGCACTCTCACCGGCAGCAACCAGCTCGAGAATATCGCCGACGAGGATTCTGGTGCCCCTGAAAGTGGGCTTACCGTGGCAGATCTCAGTATCCGCTACTATGCGCTTGCTGATTTCAACTCTCATGGCACTATTGACACTCATGAAATATTTAAAGATTCTATCGCCGTTTCAGAAGATAATAAGACAATGCTCAGCAGCTTTTCATTAAAGACTTATAAGGCTGTTTTCTTGACGAACTCTTTGATACCTTTCTGGACAACAGGATCATTTTGCATGGGCAGATACTTAAAATTATCCTATTCGGCATGCGCAGGCGCGATAGCGGGCAAGGCCATGGAGAACTTTGGCGGCGCGCGGAACGGGAAAGATAACTGCGCCGGCAGGCAAGAGATGAACGAGAGGAGGACATAATAATGAAACGGGTCATACTGGACACGAACATGACATCAGCTAGTTTCCCTGATAAAATTAAAATCATAGTTGATTTGGATGTTGTAACAGTGTCCATCTGGGACAAAAAAGGCGCAAATGTAAAAGCTGCAGTTTCATTTACAGAGCGTGTTAAGAAAGGGGAATTCCATGTTGTAACGCCGTACTTTTTGCTGGAGCTCGTATCCAGGTGGAAATACAGCGAACTCAAGGATTACATTGAGGAGTTCTATCTGAAAAACACAGATGAGATGCTGACTAACGAGGACCTGGACAAACGTTTCGCTTCGATGAATATAGACGACAAGAGAATACTTACAGAACTAACAAACCGCGACATAAAAGGAGAGGACTCGCTTTTAGTTTTAGTAGCTTCCGCCTTTGGCGTTGATTACCTTGTCACATTCAACAGGGTTCATCTCCACAACAAGAAGAGTATAATAAACGAGGTGCTAGAGAAAAATGGAACCAGAACTATTGAAATCGCTGGGCCAGAAGAGGTTTAGCGGCGTTTTTGCGCCGTTTCAGCCATTCTGCAGCCATATCGCCCTTGATTTCGTCAGCCAGCTTAATAGGGTTCACATTTGCAGGGACCCTTGTTTTGCCTTTCATAGGCATACTTACAGCAAAGAAATATTTAAAAGGAGCGGATGCCCATGAAAGCCCCTTTCCAGAAAGACCGAAAGGAGGCGCGATTGCCAACAAGGCCATGGAAAACTCTGGCGGCGCGCGGAATGAGAAAGATATTTATACCAGGCTGATAAAATAGATAATATGAATAAAGGAGATAAAAATAATAAAAAGGATAAAGAAGATAAA
>JACQNX010000033.1 GCA_016202875.1 Candidatus Aenigmatarchaeota archaeon
AATTCCCAGTTCTGTCATGATAGCTGCAGCTTTTCTGCCCTGAGCGTCGCCGCAAGTCTTGTCACGAGGAAACCGGGCCTTGTCAACAAGCAGAACGTTTTTGCCCGCTTTGGCCAGGAACATGGCGGCGACGGAGCCGGCAGGGCCTGCTCCTATCACTATGGCATCGTAAGTCATTATCAGTTCTCATGTATACAACTTTAAAAACCTTGTTGAGTTATGTTATGAATGCATATGCATATCGGAACGTATAGCACCACCAGCGCTGAAAATTACAGTTTCATAAGGTGCAGTGATGTCCTGCCTTCAAGATTAAATTTTACAACGAAACATGCACATGATCTTCACGAGGCGTTTTCTGGTGCTGGAACTGATGAGAGACTTCTGAGAGGCTATATAATAGAAAACAATAATGGTCAGATCAACACATGGCCAATAATTACGCATAAAAAAACTTCAGGCCAAAAATATAGGAAACGCCAAGCCAATCCTCCTATAGGTGCACCAGGACTTGTGGGGCAAGCAAGCGGAATATGTGGTCTGCTTTTTTCTTCAAACCAGATGAAAATAATTGTTCTGCGCGTTCAAGGTTATGGAGTTACCCCGGGAACAATACCTACACAATATGGCCGCGCCGTAGGACCTGTTAAGATGCCCCTTGATGGCGTCGGGGCTGCTATTTATACACGAGGCAGGGAGTTTGAACAAAAAGTCAAAGCTGCTGCAGAAATTTTTGATAAATACTTCTTGACAAGACAAGCTAAAGAGAAAGAAACTCTAAAAAAAATGGATAATGATGCCGAAGAATTTTTTAAAACGGCCAGAGAACTAAATGATAGAATGACAGGAGCCGAAGCATTCCGTGACGGACTCGAGATGGGAAAAGACGGAGTGGAAAGGCACTGGGCACGTTTCTTGGATCATTATTATAATTTAAGGCTCGGTTTCTAGATATGCAAATCCTTTCAAGAGGCGCTGAAGCTGTCCTGTATGTCGGGGACGACGGGGCACTGGTAAAAGAAAGGGTCAAAAAAGGCTACAGATTACATGCTATTGACAATAACCTGCGCAAAAAACGAACAAGAGGAGAAGCCAAGCTCATGCGAGAAGCGAGGAGGGCTGGAGTTTCGACGCCGCAGATCCGGGAAGAAGGCGAGTATTCGATAAAGATGGATTTTATTGATGGCAGAAAAGTAAGGGATATTCTCAGCAATAAAAACATGAAGGAGTTATGCGAGAAAATCGGGGAAGCAACAGGCAGGATGCACTCTTACGATATAATTCACGGAGACCTGACAACCAGCAACATGATATTCTCCGCAGGAAAGGTTTTCTTTATAGACTTCGGCCTGGGCTTCCAGAGCAGGCGCACAGAGGACAAGGCCGTGGACCTCAGGCTGCTCAAACAAGCCCTGGATTCGACACATTATAACATAGCGGAAAAGGCCTGGAAGATAATTTTAAAAGCATATGAGCGCAACAACAGTGATGCCGGCAAGGTCATAAAAACTCTGCAGGAGATTGAAAAGCGAGGGAGATATGCGAAAAGGGACTAGGGTGGAAAGATGAAGATAATTGCCAAAGGACCTTGTGAAGTTGCTCCGGACGCGCTTAAACAATATGGCGGTAAAGTACTTTACCTGATAACAGACACTAAAAGCGATACGTACTTTGCTTATTGTGGCACGATCACAATAGAAAGAAAACTACCATTAGTGGTAAGCTTCATGCACCCAATAGCAAGGGACAGAAAATACGAATTACGTGCCGGCAGCCGAATCATATTATCATATAATCAAAAATTTGGAGTTCAATGAGGTTACAATAATGGCTAGAATGCACAGCAGAAAACACGGCAGGAGCAGGTCGCACAAACCTCTCAAGAAAAAGCCTGTCTGGCTGATGTACGAGAAGAATGAGATAGAGAGCCTCATAGCCAAATTTGCCAAGGAAGGCAAGGCCAATGCTGAAATAGGCATTATCCTCAGGGACCAGTACGGCGTGCCTGATGTCCGTGCACTTGGCCTGCGGATTGCAAAGGTCACTGAGAAGCATGGGACAAGAGAAGTTCCTGAAGACATGTACAACTTAATCAGACAGGCTGTGAATTTGCACAAGCACCTGCAGGAAAACAAGAAAGACTCCAAGGCTGTTCATGGCCTGGAGCTTCTGGAGAGCAAAGTCCGCCGACTTGGCAAGTACTATGTGCGCGAAGGCCGTCTTCCACAAGGCTGGAAATACAGCATAGACAGGGCGAAGCTCATTGTGAAGTGATGTCAGATGGGAAAGCTTGCCAGATTTTTTGAAAGGCTTAATTATGAAAATGGTTTTGTAGCTTTTGAGTATGCGTATTATGAGATTTCTATCCTTTCTCCAAAAGAATTTGAATCTTATCTGACTCGATTCTTTGATAAAGCTCAGGGAGAACAAGATGGCAAAGGAACGCAGCATCCTGTTGTGTGCGAGAGATATGAAGCTGGATGGAGTTTTTATGAAGGTAGGCCAGTAGGTGAGTTTCCTGTATTATTTGCACCAAATCTTACAATAAAAGGCACTGATTATAAAATCACACTTATAAAAAGAGTAAATGGAATGTGGAGATTTATTTTTGTGAATGCCAAAGAAAGAAAAGAGGCACAGTTGGCATAACAGACTGCCAGCAAATAGACCATTTTTATTCTTTCTTCCTATCAGTTATCTATGGACGTGGAAATTCCGACAAAGAGGCAGATAATTGAGTACTATTGTTCTGATTTTATTACGCAGCAACTTATCAAGAACTCGGCTAACAGGGAGGTGGCTGCTGCATTCCCGGATGGCAGCTACGACAAGAGGCCTAACATACTCCAATATCCATCAGATGTCGCGCAGATGGCGAAAAAGGGTATAACGAGTTTTCATTTTTCTGTGGAACGCTGGAGCAGTCCTATGGGGCTCTCAGCAGAAAATTATAATGCTCTGAGAACAGGATGGGATTTTGTCATAGACATAGATTCCAAACTTGGGCTTGAAGAAGCAAAGACAGTAGCGCACCTCATCACAAAACTTCTTGAAAAATACGGCATAAAGCACTACAGCATTAAATTCTCTGGCAGGCGCGGTTTTCATATTATACTGCCATGGGAGATGTTTCCCAGGGAAATGGACTACAAACCTCTCGTTACAAGGTACCCGGAAATCCCAAGAATTCTTGCACAGTTCATAAGGAAAAATATTGCAGAGGACCTCATAAAGGCAATTATCCAGTCGCCCAATGCGCGCGAATTTGTTGAAACAATCGAAGATGTACAGCAGATAAATCCTTTCTCCTTGATTGAAGTGGAAAAAGACTGGGGGAACAGGCACATGTTCAGGGCGCCCTTTTCCTTGAATGAAAAGACATGGCTCGTCTCTGTTCCTGTAAAAGATTTACGCTCTTTCAAAAAAGAAGATGCTACAATGGAGAACGCTCTCAAGTCAGAGACACATGAATTTTTCAAAGGTGAAGAAAATGAGGCTGTAAACCTCCTGACAGACGCTATGGACTTGTACGCAACCATAAAGAAAGAAGAGCCTGTGAAGAAAAACGCAATAAGATGGGAAAGAAAAATAGACGAAGAACATTTCCCGCCTTGTATAAAGCTTGTTCTCTCTGGCCTGAATGACGGAAAGAAAAGGAGCATATTTACACTCATGAATTTCCTGCGCATGATGAACTGGAGGCAGGAAGAAATTGAGAAGAAGGTCTTGGAATGGAACCAGAAAAATCAGCCGCCATTGCCAGCGAGCATTGTCCTGTCGCAGCTGCGCTATCACGAGAGACGGGAATCCATACCCCCTGCAAACTGCGATGTTGGAATGTATTACATAGACATTGGCATATGCAGGCCAGACACCACGTGCAAGGGCGGAACTAACAAGATCACAGTCAAGAATCCCATAAATTACCCGTTCAGGAAGATGAAATTTGCAAGAAAGCTGCCTTCCAGACGGGGGTTCTCGTGCGGGATTTGCAGCAAGGAATTCAGGTCGCCTCAGGCCTTGGAAATACATAAGGGAAGATATCACTGAATTTGTTTCTACCGAACTCTGTTGGTCTGTGCGTTCCTGTAATAAGAGCAGTCTGAGCAGGGCGTATGGACGCAAAAATTAGGAGTGCCATTCCATTTTATATTCCATTTTTTAATCTCTATCAAAAGCCTATGAAGTTCCATTCCTTTCCTGGTGATAGCATAGCTGGTGGAAACTGTCTTTTCCCTGGAGTGCGATATTTTCCTTATGATGCCTGCTGCCTCAAGTTCGTGGAGATGACGGGAGAGCGTTGTGGATGTAATCGCCCCTACATTAGTTAGCAATTTATTGAAGCTGCCGGTATTTTTGACTGCGAGCTCTTCGATTATGGGAATAGACCATTTTTTGCCCAGAATCCGAGAAGATTCTGATACAGCACAGTGCATACAACCACTATCATTTATGATACTGACTAGTATTTTTATCCAAAAGATAAAAAGATGTGCATAAGGAGAGACGTGTTTATGTATAAACGCCTGAGCCTGTTACCTATCTTAATCATTCTGGCGGCGTCGATTGCTCTGGCTCATGGTCCAGGCATAAAAGAAGAGATACGCACGCCAGAAGAAGTATTAAATGACATAATAAGCGATCAAGGTATTGCAAGTGCTGCTCAGGCTGACTGCAGCAAAATCTCTCAGGGATATTTGGAGGAGCTGGGGGATGCGGTAATGGAAAGGATGGCCGGAAACCATGAACTGCACGAGCAGATGGATGCGATGATGGGGGGAGAGGGCTCGGCAAGCCTGAGGCAGATGCATATCTCCATGGGAAGAAATTGGCTGGATTGCGATGAAGCGGAGATGATAAATACCCGGATGATGCCCATGATGATGAGGATGATGGGCAGTTATTATCCTGCATACTATGGCGGCTTTGACGCCGTTCTGGTGTTTGCTTTTATTGGGTGGGTTCTTTTCTTCGTAAGTGTTGTATATTTCCTTTCTAGAAAGAAAAGGCGCAAAAAGTGAGTAGCTGATGAAAAAGATTACATTTATGCGTATAGGTGTTGTAAAGAATAATGTGAAACAACCACGCTTTGGAAATTTTGCAGACGAGATCAGCACGATTTTGATGGACAAGAAATTTTCCGGCGCATTGGACGGTATTGAGGATTATTCTCATGTGATTATTATATACTTGATGAACAAGGCTGATCGCAATGATTACGTTATACGGCACAGACCTCAAGGAAAGCGGGATGTGCCTGTAGTGGGCATCTTTGCATGCAGGTGCCCGCCGCGGCCGAATCCTGTTGCGATCTCAACAGTGAAACTACTGGAACATAAAGGGAATAAAATAAAGGTGCAAGGACTGGATGCTTTGGATCGCACCATTGTGCTTGACATCAAACCTTATTGGCCGCAATACGACAAAGTTACGAATCACAGAATACCCACATGGGTGAACAGACTGGAATTCTGATCTTACAACAGCAGTAAACTATATACATCATAAAACAAAATAGTTAGGCATGGCAATGAAACTCAAGAAAGAGCTCTCCTTGTTCACCGCGACACTGTATGGCGTGGGCATTATCCTGGGCGCCGGGATCTACGTCCTGATCGGACAGGCAGCTGCAATAGCAGGCACTGCGATGTGGATTTCTTTTGTTGTGGCAGCGATAATTGCCACATTCACAGGACTCAGCTATGCAGAGCTTGCAGGCATGTTCCCTCGGGACGCTGCAGAGTATGTATACACAAAGCGCGCTTTTGGAAAGAACTGGCTCGCATTTCTTGTTGAATGGATCATGATTTTTACGCTGCTTGTGAGCGCATCCACTGTGGCACTGGGATTCGGCGGCTACTTCTCTTTTCTTTTCGGCACAGCGCCTATCATAGCTGCTGCCGGGTTGCTTGTTGTCCTATCTGCGATAAACTATATCGGAATAAAGGAATCTGCGCGATTCAACATTATTTCAACAATTATAGAGGCTTCCGGCCTTGCGCTGGTTATTATAGTCGGAATGTTCTTCATCGGACGCAGCTCGGTAGATTATTTTGCTGTTACTGCTGGACTCGGAAGCATACTATCGGCGACTGCACTGATATTTTTTGCATACCTTGGGTTTGAAGAGCTGGTTAATCTGTCAGAAGAAACAAAGAATGCCAGCAGGATCATACCCAAGGCATTAATTCTCTCGCTGGCGATATCTACAATTCTTTACATTCTTGTTGTGCTGTCGTCGCTGAGCATAATAGGAGCCGATAGGCTGGCAGCATCGCAGGCACCGCTGACAGAAGTTGTGTCTGTTGCTATACCACAGGCTGGATTGCTCATGTCATTGATAGCACTTTTTGCCACAGCCAATACCGTGCTTGTGATCCTCATCGTTGTCTCCCGCATGCTTTATGGATTGTCCTGCAACAACACGCTTCCCGGGATGTGCAACAGAGTGGGAAGAAGGGGAACGCCTTATGTCGCTGTGTTCACAGTCATGCTGTTCGCGCTTGCATTCCTGCTCATTGGCGGGATAAGGACAATAGCCCTGCTGACTGATGTGGGCATCTTCATTGTTTATCTGTTTGTGAATGCATCGCTTATATGGCTGCGTTACAAAAAGCCAAAAGCAAAGAGGACGTTCAGGTCCCCTGTCAATGTCGGAAAATTTCCTGTCCTCGCTTTTCTTGGGATCCTGAGTGCCGGGTTCATGCTTCTGCACTTTGAGCCTGTTCTGATCTTGTACGAGATCGTTGTTGCAGTTGTAGGAACGGTGTTCTACAAATTGTTCACGCAATTGAAAAACATAGAAAAGCGCGAGAGGCTTTATGCCAGGCTGTTCAGAAAGTCTGAGTTCACATCCAGACAAAGATATTTAATGGAAACGATCGTAAAGTATCCCATGAGAATTTCTTCTATTATGGTCAAGCGCGTAAGGATAGTCAGGCCAGAAGATAGTGTAAAGAAGGCTGTTGTTGTCATGAACAAGAGCAGCATAGGAAGTGTTGTGGCAGTAGACAAAGGAAAGGCTATTGGCATAATAACAGAGAGGGATATTCTGAAGCGCGTTGTGGCAAAAGGCAGGAATGCGGCGCGTGTGAAGTGCAGGAGCATCATGAGCAAGCCTGTTCATACTATAGACGCAAATGACAGCGTTGTTAATGCGATCAACATCATGGCCAAAAAAGGCATCAAAAAGCTTGTCGTGACAAGGGAGGACAAGCTTGTTGGCATTGTGACTGCGACTGATATCATGAAGAGCGGCGAGAAGATCGAGTACGCTGCGCTGAAGAAACTGGCCGAATTCTTCCCTGTTTATGGGCCGGCCAGATAGGCTGGGTGGTGGAGGTTTTGTTTATCGCGGATAATAATCCATTTTAATATTTTCTTCCTATACTTCAATCATGCTGACCTTTGAGATGATACGCGAGCTGGAACGCCAGGAGAGGGCGAACAAGAAACTGCAGAAGCTTCCTGATAATCTCCTAGATGAG
>JACQNX010000037.1 GCA_016202875.1 Candidatus Aenigmatarchaeota archaeon
GTTTCTGGCCAGGGCTTTTTCAAAGAATACACGGTTGCCTTTCTTGATGCCTATCTCGCCATAGTGGACAATAACATGCGTATAATCTATGCTCATAATGAAAGAATTAAGGGAAAGCTTAAAAAATCAGTGAAGTTTTCTCTTTGGATATATTTTTTCAAGTTTCTCGAGGAATGACAGCCTGCAAATATGAAATTTCTTTGTCAGATACCTTCCTAGGCTCTCCAGTTGGACGTCTTTCCACTATGTCTCTGTAAGCTATCTGCCCATCATTAATAAGTGGAAACAGAATCCAGCCTGCAAATACTCCTGTCTCTTCGCCAGAAAAGGTAGATTATATTCTTCCAGCAATCTGTTCAGCATTTCTGCCTGCTGCAATTCCTTTTCCTCATTCTCGTTAGGCACAGAAGAAATATCGTGAAAAGCCTTAAAAAGGAAATTGGAAGAAAGCCGCTAAATTAATGTACTGTCCCATGATAATTAAGCGGCAATACTGGCCCGAGCTCCTGCCATCTCGGGATTATTTCTTGCTTGGCATATGGCGTTAAATGGTAAAGAGCTTCTGTGCGGGATTCTTTGTGCAGAATGTCTTTTTCTTCCAGCTGCTGCAAAGCAGCATCAAAATCAGCCTGCGTCATTTCAGCCAATAGTTTTATATTTTCTTCGCTTAAATCTATGTAAGTATCGACTTTATCAGATTTGTATGCTGATCGTATAGCATCTGTCACATAATTAAGAAGACTTTTAGTTTGTATATCAAAAATGCTCCTTAGTTGGCTATATGGAATGGCCAGGTCCGTTCCAGTATCATAAAATTCATCCAGAATACGTATAGCATAATCTACTGTATTTCCTGTCAGGCCTAATTCTATCAAGAAATCATATTTTGCATTTATTTCTCTAGCTGCTTTGTCTAAGAATTTTTCATCCTCGTTTGGCATGAAAATATATCGTGAAAAGCCTTAAATATGACAGAGACTCATTAATAACATCTTTGAAACGAGGTGATTTTATGGGATTGGTTGTTGCATCCGGCGTGAAGGACGCCATAAAGAAGCTTGAAATGCAGTGCGCAGGGGATTTCTGCGACGCACTGGATAAGAAAGTAGAGCAGTTCATTGCTGAGGCAGCATCGCGCGCAAAGAGCAATGACAGGAAGACTGTGAGAGCAGGGGATATCTAGGAAGAATCTGTTTCTGTTTTTAAATTCTATTCAAAAGCCTATCCTGCCATCTGATTTTCAGAACATCTCGTGGAATAGGGCCTCTATAGATCTCATGCGATACGACTTCACCGGCCGCATCAAAATAAACTACTACAGGCAGCTCTATGTCCAGTTCTCCCTTCTTATAGCCTTTTGCAAAAATGCTGGCCTTTTTTGCTCCTCTTCTGGCCACTTCTTCATTGGCAGTATGTTGCTTCATAAAATCGGAATATGCTTTGTGGTCTTCCCTATCATCGTAAATGTGCTTAGTGCCGCGGATAAAAAACCGCTCAATAAGATCTTCTATCTCAGACATTTAACTCACTATTATTATAATTAATGAAAAAGAAGAAATTAGCAACATGAAAGCCAAAAACAAAAACCTAAAAACAAAGAAACAGCTTACTTCCCCGCAATGCCCTTTTTCTTCACAAAAACCCACAATTTCTTGGTCATCTCGCTGGGAGCAATGGGTTTGTTGCCAAAAACATCTTCAACTGTCTCTTTCCTTCCTTTGAAGTTTATTCTGTAGCCGCCGAATGCTTTCTTAGCCATTATATCACCTGTAATTACTTGGTGCTATGCTTTTTTAAGCTTTAAACAATACGTTTTTACCGAATATGGCTGTGTACACTTATACAGAAATGGACAGTGCTTCTGAGGATGGCTTGTTTTTGTGGAAGAAAGGCATATTGAGGATCAATCCCGATATTCCAGGCTATATGAAAGATCTTCCACCAGGAAGGTATGTTCTGCACATGAAAAGCGCTCAAATTATCTTTCAGAATGTAAGAGAGATTAAACCCTTATTGTTTTCCCAGAGAGCTCTAGAATTTAGTTTTTAGCTTGCTGCCAGCTTATAAAACTTACTACTCCCCGCGGTGTATTCTTGCAGTCGACGGAGTGAGCACGACAAATTCGTCGCCTACGCCAACGATGTCGCCATTGGCCACAGAAACAGCTGTCTTGAATTTAGAAATAGCGTGCTTGAGCTCGTCCATGCTGCGCTCTTTGATGCCCTTGATTCCGACTATGACAATCGCGCCGCCCCGGACTTTTCTGATAATCCTGTCTGTGTCCGTGAAATCATCAAGCTTTTCAATCATTATCTTCAGGTGCTCCTGCTTCTGTTCCAGGTCCAGCGGGAGCTCTGTGAATTCCTCTAGCTGGGGCTCATTCTGCTGCTCTTCTTTCTTGAAGATCTTTCCAAACAGGGCCATGAAATCACTTTCTATATTTTATTCCTCTGAAGTACTTAAAGATTATTTCCTTCTGCCGTAGATTTCATCGAGCCATGTTTCCACCTCTCGGTTTAATGTTTTGTGCAGATCCCTACGCCTTTCATTATCTACTCTCCGGCTCCTTTGCATTTCTAATTTAAGTTCGCATTCTTCCGGCGTTGTATAATAACAACGTGCAAACCTGCCTGGACAGCCTCCATAAGTCGCTGCACGCAGGGCTCTTTCTTTCTCTTGCTGATATAAGCGTGCTCTCGAAAGAATATCAGGACGCCACATAACTAACACTTCACCTTCTCAACTTGTCCTTGCAGATGTTACAGATGTTTCCGAGGTTGGACTTTTCCAGCGCGCCGTCGCACATGAGACACTTGAGGATCTTAATGATTTTTGTCTCTTTCATTATCGCCATGTGCATCCCTTTCTTTTAAGAAAGGCCTGTACCAACCCCAAAGAACTTGGGATCTTGCAGACCATTTCATTTATTATTTGGTTTTCTGTCTTTATTATCGCCTTCAGTCTTTTTATTCTCAACTTCTTCTTTTTCAAAGGCAGCTGATGTGCCCTCTATAATCTCTTCCTTTTTCCTTTCTTTTGCTGTCTGGAGGCGATTTTTTCTTATTGCTTTCAGGTATTCTGCATCCCTGTCAAAAGAGGAGCGGAAGGTGAATGTTATGATATTTTTCAGCCCCATTGCAGGCTCTACTGCCATTGTTCTCCACAGCACATAACGCACAGGAAGAATGTCTGTTTGCCTTACTTCTGGGTCATTCACTCTCAAGAACAGCAAAACAGAGCCCAGGCGCGTTGCGAATGACAGGGCGAAGAGCAGCTGCAAGCCACTTATCCAGAACAGTGATGAACCTTCAAATATTGTTGCCAGGAAACCGCCTAGTGCAGCGCCAAGTACAGTGGCTATGCCGCGGAAGAACACATGATTTGCTATGTAATGCGGTCGTCTCTGTGCAGGCGTTGCTGCAAGGAGAAAATTGAATGCGACGATTTCAAAGCCTGCCCATGCAAATCCTGAGAAGATCTCTGCAAAGATGACATGAAACGGCTCTGAGACAAAAAGATAGATGAAAGGTATAACGCTTATCAGCATGCCTGAGATAATGAGAATGCTGCGCTCGCCATAGTGATCAGAGAGCCTGCCCCAGTAGGGCTGGAAAATTGTCGACACAAGCGCATTCAGCACAACTGCGGCAGAGAACCAGAGATAGCCTATGTTAAGGTCCCTGAGCATGAAGACCGTGAAAAACGGCGAAGAGAGATAGACAGAAAAATATACTGCAGCCATTGCCAGCGTGAAAACCGTAAAATTCCTGTTTACAACAAAGGCTGTTTTGATGTCAGATGGCCGGAAATAAATCTTGTGCCTGTAGTGGAAAACACGTCTGAATGCGGGCTCATGCATGCGCATAAACAAAAATATTGATACTATGCTTAGCGCCACAGCCACAGAGAATACCAGCGAGAATCCCCATAGTGTGACAATATAGCCTCCTATGCCTGCAGCAATAATGCCTGCTATGCCTGCATAGAGATTGCGCCTGCCGAAATAACGGCCGCGCGTGTCCTTGGGCACAATGTCGCCCATGAGGCTGCTCCATGCAGGGGTACGCAATGATTGAAAAAAGGCAGTAGCTGCGAGCAGAATAATAAAGATCAGAACTGCATTGGCAGCGCCAAGAAATGGCAGCACTATTACCGGAAGCCAGAGAAATATTTTTCCAAAGATCTGGGAGAAAAGCCAGATGCTCTTACGGCTGAATTTTTCTGTGAGCCATGCACCTGGCAGTTGCGCAGCAGTGCCTGCAAGGCTCTGCGCAGACGAGAGCAGGCCTATCTCTGCGCTGCCTGCACCGAGGGCCAAAGCAAAGGGCGTTGCATAGGTACTGATAATACTTGTTGAAGCGGAATTAAAAACACCTTCCTGAATTGAAGCTTCAAGACTTCTTTTTGTTTTTTCGTCTGCTGCCGCAATAACATTTGGCGGATTTTTATTTGAACTTTTGATGCCAGCTGCAGGCATCTTTTGATCTGTCTTCATAACAAACACCACAATAGTAACAATATCAAGTTAAAACTATAGAGAATATGGCAAGATAAAGTTATCAGGTTTATTTGGCTTGCGGCGGACGGCAACGCTTATAAGGATGATAATTATAGTGCAGTCATGATGCTGTGGCTTCCATCAACATGGTTTGAAAATCTAGGACGCGCGAATAGAATGTCAAGATACACGTTAAGCTGTGAACCAGATTATTCGTCACTTCGACCTGATGATAAGCCCCTTTATAGATATGCTGTAAATTGTTTGATCGAACTGCCCAATGGCCGCTTTGAACTAGAAAGTACTTCACTAATGGGTCATGATTTCCATGGCGTGTTCCCACACAACTACAAAAGACAATTAATAGCACAACTGAGGGAACAAATCCGCAAAAAATATCCAGAACCATGTGAAGACGAACCATCCATAAATGTCTGAATCCCTGAAATTTGTTTTAAAAAGCTTGCAATTAAATTATATCTATGCAATCCAATCTCCTTGTGACCTATAACCCTGCTCATCCAGGCAAGGCTGAAAGAGAGGTCAGGGCGCTGCTGGACGACTTTGGCGCATTTGAATTTGTAGACAGCACAGTGCAGGGCGTATTTCTCATTCATGTAGAGGGTCCAAAAAATATTATATCAAAGATGAGGAAGCTGCCTGCTGACAGCTTTGAAAACACATTCAAATGGGTGCCTATCGAGACATGGGTAAGCTCAGACGTAAAAGAGATGTCCAAAGCGCTGAAAGGTTACAATGAAAAAATAGGTGAGGACGAGAGTTGGAAGCTTATGCTCTTCAAGCGGCAGTACGATGACCACAGCACCACAGAACTGATCAAGCTACTCACAGAGCACATCGAAAGGAAAAATGTTGACCTGAAGAATCCGGAAAAGCTTGTGGTGGTTGAGATCGTCGGAGACAAGGCAGGGCTCTCGCTGCTGGACAAGGACGAATATCTCGATACGCAGAAACTGTGATCAATTCTTTCTGTAGGGATCTGGAATCAAACTTCTGTTTAATCTAAAAGCACTGGCTGATCTTTCGGCTAGTTGTCTTTCTGCGTCTTGAAGTGCTTTTTCTGTCATTAGTGCTGCTCTGACTCTCTGTTCATATTTATTGAACAACCTGTCCCCAGGCTTCAGGGTTGCCGAACGCAGCCACGCTCTCACTAACACAGCCATCTGCATAGAATGAGTGAATATCATAACCATAAACAATCGGCGCTTTCGCGTCTTGTCTTGTTTCATATTTCTGGACATCCATAGCTTTATGTTTTATCGGGGTGTCTTTGGTGCCATAATGCGGAGTAGAAAAAAGAGCAGCTCCCAGTAACAGTGATGCCAGTGTCTTTCTGTAGAAGCTCATAATTTTTTTGTTATCTTGAAGTGCACCTTCGCGATCTTGTCCAGAATTTCCGGGCCGTGGCGCTTGATCATTTCTTTTGCTGCCTCCTCAACATGCGTTGAGCCTTTGGGCAGCTTGTAGCCGATGAGCAGCGAGAGCTGGCGCAGCGTCCTGAGGAATTCCGCGCGCGCGAGAATAGACGCAGCCGCCACGGCGATGTCGCTCTCCGCTTTTGTTTTCTGTATCAGCTTGACTTTTCTGCTGTTTTCAAAAAGCATTTCTTTTACAAGCTTGTCGTCGCCAAATTTGTCAATAAGAACAAAATCCACGTTTTGGGCCTTTTTCAGCAGGTTCTCGATTGCCCGCGCATGGCCCCACGCAAGCAGCTTGTTCAGGGACCTGAAGCGCTTGTAAAGGAGATTGTACTTTTCAGGGGATATTCTGACAACGTCGTATTTGCATATCTTTTTAATCTGCGTTGCCATCTTCTGGGCAGTAGAATCGAGAAGCTGTTTGGAGTCCCTGACTTTCATCGCCCTCAGCTTCTCTTCTGCCGTGTCGTCAACATAGACAGCAGCAATAACAAGATACCCGAAATAGTCGCCTTTTCCTGACTCGTCGACGCCGATGTGTCCCATGAGTATATTTCTTTGCCGTGATATTTAACTTTAGACAAGCGAAAAGCTTATAGCTCTTGGGGTTATATTTAAAATCATGTCATGGCTAGGAAAATTTTTTGCAGTGGATGAAGAAAGAAGAATGCCGATAGAAAAGATTACTTATAATGGGATAGACGTAGGCTACAAGACAGCAATTAAAAGTGCAAAGGTACTTTACCAAGACCTTAGTGGCGTGTGCAGAGGATGGCTTAATATGACAGATGGCATTTTCTATGACTGGAGAGGCTGCAGAAGACGCAGGACACCGGAGCAATTTCTGCACGATGTTTTCTATCCAAAGAAAGCCGCAGCTGGCATACCTGCAAATCAGCAATGATTTAACTTCTTATATTTAGTGAAAGAATAAATTTCATGGCTCTCGGTTTTTTGCATCGGGACCCTGTTCCCGGGCTCCGGAAAAAATACGACAGGGCAAGGGAAAAAGCTGACAAGCTCAAGGACAGGAACAGAAAATTGCAGATTCTGCGCATGCTTGACCAGCTTGAACCCACGCTCATCGCGCTTGAGGAGCAGGACCAGCCCAAATTTGAGAGGCGCAGAATGGCCAGCTATGTCAGAGATGGTATTGGACATGTACAGGACATACTCAGCGAGAAAAAATAGATGACGATTAAGTGAAATAGAAACTTTATATGATAGCCGCGACAAGTATATCTGTGGTCGGGATGATGAAACTGTCTATTTCTAAGTGTCATTATTGCAAAAGGATTAGGCTTGTGGACAAATCGTCAGGCGTAAGCACGTGCTTCGCATGCAAATCAAAGGTCAAGAAAACGGAAAAGAAAAAATGATTACTTTTTCCTTTTTATAAACCTCTTAAAATATTCGTAGGCTTTTAATTTGGTTTCATAAAGGCTCGCCCACAGAAGGTCTGAAAACATTGTTGCTACAGGGCTAAATAAGAACTGTTTTTCTATATAAAGACGCGGCATATCCTCCCTGACTATTGTATTCTCTATGCGGCTCTGAAAGGTTAATTCCTCCTGGATATCAGATTTTGAAGATCTTTTTCCAACTTTTCGCGCAGCGTCAACAACTATTTGTTGCGCTAACGGGACAATTCCATTTTTATTTTTGCCGTGTCCATAAAGATACGATTCTATTAGGCTATGAGCAACTTCTGCATATATGCCTGTCTCTGTAAGAAGCAGATACTTGCAAAAGGCCATCATTCTCTGTCTCGGATGGCAGTGCGTTTTGTACGCAGGGCATTTCGGGCATACATACTGTAAAAAGCCGCCCTCTGTTCTGATGCGCCGGCTGGAATAATCCATATGTAATCACCCTTAAATAGCAACAATAGAAAGCTTTATAAACATTGCCTTTTCATAATTTTATACTACAATGTTTATATAATGAAAAGGTGGTAGAATGGGCGCTGCAAAAGAACTGCAAAATGAGCTGTATGATGCTAGTTTAAGGTTTCCTAGACCAGCTACTTTCAAGGGGACAGTGCAAAAATGCATGGCAGCGGGCGCCACTTTTCTTACATTGTTAGGTGCTTATTCAGGGCTGAACAGCAAACAAGGAACTGAAATAGTGCCGGCGGCTTATGCTCAAGGACAGCAGCAAGGACAACAGCCAGTACATATCTACTCGCGCACTGATAATTATGGGGCGAACTGGTATAATCCTGCAATCTTCAGGCATGGGTTTAATCCGGCGCTTTTGCAAAACTTTCCTCATCCTATTTACGCAAATAGGGGTTTCGCTGGTTATTATAGCAATAATGTTTTTATTCCTCTAGCCAGCGTTCATTTAGTCCCTCAAAATTACATTTATGGCAGTGTTGCACATAGCTCTGTTGCACATAGCTCTTATGGTACCTATGGAGGCAGAAATGTATTTGTTTCTGGAGGCATTTCATGGACACCGCAGCCTAAACATGAAAAAAAGAAAGGTATGGATTATGGTGCCATGGTACAGCGTGTTGATGAGGTTCTAAATGATTTAGATGAGCAGGCTATAAGGCATTTCGGTAGGCCTATCGTAGAAGTCGACAAGTACGACAGCGATACTAGGAAAACAAACAATAGAGTCATTTTAAACACAGAAAAAACGAATATGATAGTTTTGGATTTGCATAACAAAAAGACACAGAAATTTGAGGGTATTCGCCCTCCCATTACATTAGATGAAGGCTATAGAAAAGAAAAAGAAAAACATTATCGAAGTCGTGGTATAGAATATAGTGCACTTGTCGCAGAACTTTTAACAGAAGAAGATTTAGAAACTGTTCTTTCTCATATAACAGCAAAAATCAGTACACACTATTCTTTTGGCAGGCAGGACGAACGCAGGTTTAGATTAAGGGATGGACCGACAGGTGCGGGAAAAGATTTTGAACGTGTGCCTGTTTCGCCGCCAGCTCAAAAGCGCAGATGATAGTCTGACAAACAGTTGGTTAGTTATGGGCAAAATCAAAGAATTCTTGAATTGGACGAAGCGCATTGGAAGTGCTACAGTATTAGCTGTGGCACTGTCAGAGGATGCTGCTGCTCAGGACCAGAGATTTATTTGGTTTGGGTACAGCAGTGGGCTTGGATATTCGCATCCACTTTCTTTCGGGCCTTTCGGGCGTATTGGACATCCATTAGGGTTTGGGTACGTTGGTTATCCTTTCTGCTCGCCTATTCAGGCATTTCCGTATCTGTATGTGCCACGCATTTATAGAATACATCCATCGTATGTTATGAGAAATGATTCTCATGCCTTCCCAGGATTTCAGACAGACGGGGCTGCTGATAGACGAGCTGCGGAAGCGTCTAGATACGAACAGTTTTTCACAGATGAACGCACATTTAGACATCGCCCAACTGAGCGCGCTTCAGCGCGAAGAGAGCCGGCAAGGTCTGAGAGACCTGAATCAACTCCTTCAATTCCACCTCCACAAACTGAAAGAGAGGGTGCTGAGCTTGAGGTAGCACTAACTGACGAGGAGTTTTTTACACGAAGAATAGAAGACATTTACTTTGACTTTGATAAATATGATATTCGCCCAGATGCTGCAGTCACTCAAAGAACAAATGCACAAGCTTTGCAAGAGCGTCCTTCCTTGCGCATACTTATTGAGGGGCATTGTGATGAGCGCGGCTCTGAAAAGTATAATTTAGCCCTTGGCGACAGGAGGGCTAACGCTACTAAGCAAGTTTTAATTGACAACGGTATTACACCAGATCGACTTGAAACAATCAGTTATGGTGAAGAGCGCTTATTCTGTACAAGAGATAGCTCTGAAGAATGCCATCAAGAGAACCGCAAGGCACATTTTTCAAAGAAAGATTAGGTAGAGCGCCATGAAAATCAGAAAATTATTTAGAAATGCTGGAGCAGGTTTATTGCTTGCAGCTATGCTTGGAGATACAGCAGCTTTGCCAGCTGGCATTCAGGCACAAGAACGGCCTAAAAGACGTTACTTTATAGGAGAGCGCTACATGCCTCCTGAACAGCTGGCTGAGACTCAATCAGGCAGACCATATGAATACTTCTTTCCTTATAGAGCTGATACAGAAATATGCAAGGAAGAGCGCAAGACAGCAGCAGTGGGATTTTACAATACTATCCTTTCAGCTGCACGAGATCTATCAGAAAAGAGGGTTAATTTACAGGTTGTTCCAAGAGATTGGACTTTGTACTTTATAGATGCAAACGGCAACTATCGCAGTCGTGTTGATCTCAGCCGATACAAAGATGGCAAAATGACTACTGCAGATTTTGAACTACAATTGTGGCGCGATTTGGATGAGACAGATTTAATGGGTCAGTTGACTAGACAACTAAGAGACGCAGTAAAAATAGGCTACTGGAATGCTGCATGCGGCCCTCAGGAAGACCGTAATGTAAAACGTATCCGTGAATTGCAGGAAGAAAACAAACGAAAAGATGCAGCTGCAGAACAGCGGTTAAAAGGCGAAAGGGGACAACAGGAAAAAAAATTAGAGAAACTGCGAGCAGAAGTGGAGAAATTACAGAAAGAGCGGCCTCAATTAGAAAAAAGCCAACAAAAAAAGCTACCTGAACTCAAAGAGCGCCAAAAAGAACAGCCAAAACAGAAGCAAGAACCTCAACAAAAAGAGAGAGAACCAGAAGCACAGCCTGTTTTTAGTGGGGCACAGCCTATTTTTAGTGGGGCATACCCAAAGATTACGAGTGAGCTGGATTGGAACGAAATCTCTAAAAAGATAGGCGAAACGCTACAAATAACTTTGCCACAGCAACCTAAAATAACAAGAGTGTCAGAACCAGAAAAGCGTGAAATATCTGTAGGAGAATCTAAACAAATAGTTGGACAAGAAATGCTTTCTGGGGAATACACAACTAAACTGAAAGAAATACTACCAACAATTCTTAGAAGTCTTGAAAAATTGAGGCCATCAGAAAAAGAATCGCAAGCATATGTCTACTTTGCTGAGATGTCTATAGCAGCTAGCACATTTCTCAATTATCATTTTTCAGAGAAAAACCTTCACGGAAAGTATCGTGCTTTGGCGAAATACAAAGGTATTGAAGATAAGATATGGGACGTTGTCATTGTGGATATAGAAAGAAATAAACCAGTTATCATTTTAGAATACAAAGATGGAGATCAGGATGAACAAAAAAAGTTGGAAATAGGGAAGAAGTATCCCAATATTGTCATACTTGATCCGCCAGATGCCACTATTTCAGGAAGACAGTTTCTGCTTGATTATGTTATAAATCCACTCTTAAACATGAAGTAATGTTCAATACTGAATTATTCATTGCGTCACAACCCTTGACACATGATCTTCTTTATAGACTTTCAGCACATTCTGCACATAGGTTTCTATTTTCGGCTCGTGGGAGACAAGAATGATCTGCTTAAGATCCAGGGCATTGACAACATCCCTGACCCTGTCCAGCTGGTCTGTAGAAAAGCCGTCTGTGGGCTCATCAAGGATAAGAAGGTCTTTGGTCCTGATCCCTGCAATGAGAGTGTTTATCACTTTGTTCAGGGCCAGGCGGTAGGCCAGGCTTACTGAAGTCTTCTCGCCGCCGGAAAGGTTCTCAAAGCTTGTTTCATAGCTGTTCTGCTCAATAACAGGAGAAAAGCTTTCATCTATGCGGACAGCAAGTGCATCGCCCATCAATATAGAGAACCAGTGCTGGAAATACTGGTCAAACTCCCTCTGCACTGTGAGCAGGACATGCTTCTCGATGTTTTCCATGAGCAGAATGAAGTTGTCAAACCATGCGAGCAGTGAATTGATTTTACCTATTTTTTTTCTTGCATCTTCTTTTTCAATGATTTCTTTTTCAAGAACGACAAGGCGCAATTCTATGTCCTCTTTTTGCTGCTCAAGACGTGAAATAGATTTCTCTACTTCTGTCTTTTCTTTCTGTATAGTGACAAGCTCTTTCTCAGCTGCCATGCTCATTGCTTCTGTGTTTTCATATTTCTGGTATTCTGTTTTCAGCTGTGAATACATATTTTCTGCTTCTGCCATACTTAATGTTGTACGACTAAGGTCTTCCTGCTTGTCCGTTTTCCAGCGCTTCAGGTCTTCTACTGTCTTTTTGATTGCATGAAATTTTTCCAGCCCGCTTTTACGGTCTTTTAATGATGCAAGCTGCTCATCTGCTTGTTTTATTCCTGCAAGAATTTCGCCCCTTTTCCCTTTTCTCTCATCTAGATGCTGCTTGAATGATGCAGGATCTGTCACAGCCTGGCCACAGAAAGAACACACGCCTTTTGAATATATGGCTGAAAGCTTGTCTGTCTCTGCATCAAGCACTGCAATGTTTTTGAGCATGCCGTCCCTGTCTGTTTCCAACATTTTGATAGCGTCTATAACGCTGTTTATGTCGCTGTTCAATGGCTCTTCAACAAGATTAATATTAAACTGGATCTTCGTGTCTATGTTTGAGAGCTCCAGTGCGAGGTCTTCTGCTTTGCTTTTGTGCGCTTTTAGTTCAGACTCCTTTTTTGCCATAGCCAGCTGGATTTTCCTGAACTCATTCAGTTCTTTTTTCAGCTGGTCTATTATTTTTGCCTTTTCTTCGTACCGCATATTTATCGTCGCAAGACGGTTTTTTGCCTCGGAAAGCTGGCCTGCGATAGAAGCGAGCAGAGTCTGCAACCCATCCTTTTCCTGCTTCTTTATTTCAAGGTCTCTTGCATATGCTTCAAGCTCACGTTTCATGCTGCGCAGCTCTGTCAGGAAAAGACGCGCATTGCTACGGATCACGCCATACTTATCAATGCCGAATATTTTTCTGAGAATTTCAAGCCTGTTCTCTGCGTCCGTGAGGATGCGCTTCATCTCCTCTTGCGGCGTGTAGACAGTGTAGCGGAAGATGGGCTTGTTCTTCTTGAGCAGCTCCTGCGGATAGCCGAGCAAATCCAGAATCTTCGCCTTCAGCTCAAGAGACGTAAGACTCTCCGACAAGCCGTTGACTGTAAGAATACAGTTTTCTTGGGAAATGGAATTACCGCGCTTGAGCCCTCTTTTGATTTTCATGTTTTTTGAGTCCACAGCCAGCTCAAGCTCTATAGACCCTTCGTTCTTTCCGTGCCTCAGAAGGTCGGAACCTGAGAGCTCACCTTTTCTGATGCCGAACAGCGCGAAATCCAGAGCCATGAGTATTGTTGATTTTCCAGAGCCTATATCCCCAGACAGCAGCGATGTGCCGAGAGGAAACTCTATCTTCTCGTCCATATAGCTCCTGATATTTTTCAGGCGGATGGATTTCAGGAGCATTTTATTCACCGCCTCCGGCAATAGCGGCTATTATTTCTTCCGGGCTATGCACTATTATGTCTGCGCCTTCCAGCTTATGCAGTGGATGGAATCCATAAGAAACCGCGATAACTTTTGCGACATTTGCTTTTCGAGCCATAACAATCTCGTCATTCGTGTCGCCTATTACGCAGGTCTCTTCTGGCCTTACGCCAAGCTCTTTCAGGCAGATTAACAACGGCTTAATATCAGGCTTGATCGCGCCTGGCAGATAGCCGACAACACTGCCAAAATGGTCATGAATCCCAAATTTTTTCAGAAACTCTATTATAAATTCTCTGTGGTTGTTTGACACAATACCTAGCCTGTAGTTCTTCATCAACTCATGAATTACAGTATCGATTCCGGTGAATATCGTCAGCTCTTTCTTCAACAAGTCCATTTCTCTCTTGAATATCACCGGCTCTTTTTCTATCAGTTCTTCTGGTATGTCTCTGTCTCTGTAGAATTTCTTCCAATCAGCGCCGAATTCCTCCCTGAATTCTTCCATCACAACTCCTGGTTTTCCAAACATTTCAAGAATCTTGTTTGTCACAAAAAATCCCGCATTTAACGAATCTACAATAACCCCGTCAAAATCAAAAACAACAGCTTTTATCATAGCCCAAGCACCTTTTTCGCATTTTCTTTTATCTTGCTTTCATACGCAGCAACTGTTTCGTCTTCCCCTTTTTCCTCCTTGAAGACATCCATGAGCGCGGCCACTGTGCCGGAAACATCCGCAGTGCCTGGCATTTTCATCTGATCCAGATGTTCTGCGACCAGCTTCCTCTCTATTTCATCTGTGGACATGTTTTCCATTATTCGCACTTCCTCAAACTCTCTGGAGGAGAGACTGGATGTGCTTTTCTTTACTGTGAATGCGCCTTTTTCCAGAGCCAGATTTGTGACTATCCTCATATCTATGTCAATAGGCCTTCCCTTCTCAAGCACGCCATTTATCTTGATGAGCAAAGCCTTGTTAGCGAGATCAAGCTTTTCCAGTACTGACACCATTTCCTCTTGCACCTGTTCCGGGCTTTTTGCATCAGCAGAAAAATTCAATGTGATAACGTCAAACAGCCTGATCGCTTTTCTGGAAACAGCCATCCTGTTACTGTCATCCACATGAACAAGGGAAAACCCGCCATCATATTTCTCCAGCTCAGGAAATTCTGTAGGGAAAAGGGCATTGGGAAAGACTATCACCCCTTTTCCGTGCTGCGCTGTATGGGAGACGTGCACATGGCCTGCTGCATAGTAGTCAAAATTTTCTGGCAGCTGTCTCAGGGAAACAGCAGGCATGTCCTTCATGTGCGGCGGCCTGAACTCTGCAATGGCTGCATGGAACATGAAGATCTTGAACCCCGGGAGGTTTTCTATTTTTCTGTCTATGAGGTCAAAGAATTCTATGTCCAGCGCGCCTTTCTTGCCGACAACGCCGCAGATCTTTGCTCCTGCCATGTCAGAGAAAACATGAAGCTTCATCTTTCCGTTTTCTTCTGTGAACTTGCCAACGTAAACGATGAGGCCTGCTTCTTCCAGGACACTAAGCATGGTCTTTCCTGTTGGCGAGAAATCGTGGGAGCCTGCTATTGCATAGATACGCAAGCCTTTGTCGCAGCACTCTTTCAGCTTGGCTACAGCTCTTCTCAGGATGTCTACAGGCGGGAGCGCTGTGTCAAAAAGATCGCCGCAAATCAGCGCAAAGTCCGCTTTTTCTTTGATGCACTCATCCAGCGCTTTCTCAAACGCAAGGACGGACATCTCCTTGAGCTCAGGATGGTTGCTCCATGACCCGAGATGGCAGTCTGACATGTGCGCGAACTTGAATGACATGATGATACTAACGGAAAAAAATACTTAAGAGGATTTGTGAACAGCTGCATGAAGATTATACCCAATACACTCAGGATTCCGCACGTAAACACTTAATTTATTACGATGCGTACAACCCTCACTGATACTAAGTCCAACTAACTGTGCCATGCTTCTGATAACGTCTTCGTACTCTGGTTTTAAGAATACACATCCACCTCTTCTATTTCTTTTATCATAATATCTATCACTCAACAACCCGAATAAAGCAGCTTTAGCCAGTTCTGGATCAGCTTGTTCTCTAAATTTCTCCAGTGCGTAATGCGCAAGTGTAGCAAACTGTACTGGAACATAGAAACGCTGAGAAGTTCTTTCAGATTTGGTTACTACACCGAAGCGAGCTGCAACGTCTCTGCTATACCTTTCACTTTTAGCAGGCTCTCTTGCTAATGTTCCTGCTTGTTCTAACAAATCCAAAAACCATTCACGGTCTTTTTTACGAGGTGAATAGAAGGATGTGTTTTCATTAAGTGATCCGTGTCCAAACAAAAAATAGCCAATATAAGATCCTAATGTTTTTGAATCTGGTTGTAGTTTAGGATCTAAAAGCGGTATAGTTTTTTTACTCTGACACCACTTAGATGCATCTTCTATCTGTAAATAGTTTATCAGCTTTTGTGGAATGCTTTGCTTTCCTGAAATATAGGTTGTTAAAATTTCACTCATGTATCTCGCATTTCTTGTATGCACATGATCTATATCATGCTCTTTTAACTCCAGTTTTGATAGTTCTGCTCCAAGAGGCAGCCATATAAAGCTGCTTTGAGTTCTATAACGCTGAGATAATATTCCCTCATCAATTCTTCCATATTGCAATCCCTGCACAGCTTTAGCCAGGCGGAATGTAGACCCGCTCACAACTTTTTTCAGCTTGTCTTTCAACTGGCCAGCTTGTTCTTCATCCAGCTTTAGTTTTGTTTTCAGTCTGTCAAATTCTTCTAAGAAATCCTTTTCCCGCACCGCGCACTCTTCTAGCAAATTTTCTACCTGCTGCCGCTGCTCTTCTTCTAAAAAAGCAAGGTCTAGTAAAGCAAGATCTAGTGCATGCGGCAGTTTTCTGTCTATCTTCGCCACTTGCTCATTGGCCATGCCGTAAGACCTCAGCCTGGATTTCAGCTCGTCCCTGTATTTGTTAAACAGGAGAGCCTGCGGCAAAATGGCTAAAACGTCTTTTATGAATGGTTGCGGCAAGTAGCTGTCCAGTCTTTTTCCATCTGCCAGTTCTCCTGCCAGCGACTCCCACTCCAGTTCATGGCCTGCAGCGCTGGTTATTGCCATTAATCCTGACCTGGCTGCTGGATAGAATGCAGCATCTCTTCTTCTCTCTGCTTCGCCAAACGTCCTTGGATAAATTTTTGCTGCTCTACGTGCAGCTGCCAAAAAACGCCCTTCCAGATACTGCTTCAACTGTTTCTGCTGTTTCTTCTTTTCCCCTAGCACTTCTTCTATATCAGCAAGACCCTCTTGCCAAAGTTTCTCAGCTTGCCTGTATCCGAATACCGGCGTAATGTGTTCTTTCAGTGCTGCCCTGCCCTTTTCTGTATCCGCTTTTTTCGGCTCTTTTTTCAGCTCTTCTATTGTGAGCAAGGAGTATCCTATAGATTCGTGCCTTTCCTTGTCCCAGACAAAGAAGTGCTGGTCAGGAATTTCTAGGATATTGATCATGAGAAGAAATGAACACAGAAATTTATTAAAGCATTCTCACTGCTCTATCTCAGACGAGACCATGGGCAAACTCGGGCAAAAACCACCGCTGCGATCTATCTTGCTGACAACAGGATAACTGCGCTTGGTCTTTTGCCAGTAGTCTACCTCTTCTGCACCTATTAGATGAGATTTCAATGCGACAGATGCTGCAGCAGCAAACTTTCTTGCTGTGGATTTTTTCTTTCCTGTAGAAAGCTCATCAAGGCATTGGAAGCTGTAGGCTGCACCTGCTGTAAACACAAAGCGGTCTGCAAATCCCAATGAGCCGCTCCAGTTAGGAAGACGGCGCGCCCATTTTGCAGTGTGCTTTGCGCAGGTAGCAAGCAGTTCTTTATGTTCCTGTTTCAGAAGACCAACAGTGAATGCCCTCTCCTTGAGAATGCTCAGCGGAACAAAGAAGAGCGGCAATATCACAGACGGATAATGGTGCAGGCTGTCTACAAGCTCAATGGTTTTCATGACATCATCGCTTGTCTCGCCTTCAAGGCCCATGACAAGCGTTGCATGCGGAATAATGTAATTATCAACCATGATCGCCATGCCTTGCTGCACGACTTCAGGCCAGTCTTCAGGCTCCCATGGCTTTAATTTTCCCTGCATGTATCTTCTGACAATGCGAGGCGAGCCGCTCTCTATGCCTGTCTGGAAGCCTGTCAGCTTCTTCTCGCTTAACCCTGCTTCATGGGAAAATGCTTCTGTAACTTCTGGGTTTGCCAGTGCAGTTGCAAGGCAGCAGTGTGTAAAAGATAAGTCAAGGTTGAATTTCTTTATTTCTTTCACAAGCTCTACAATTTTTCCATTGGGTTTCCATTCCCTGATTTGCGTGCCGTAGCGGAGAGTATCTTCGGAAAGCAGTGTGATTGTACTAACAAGCGGCGAGGCTGCGTTTACTGCGACTTCTTTTAGGATAAAATCTTTCGGAATCCACTTGAAGCCTGACATGAGCTCAAAATCACAGAACTGGCATCCACGACCACAGCCGCGGCTGATTTCAACCATGCCCCAGAATGAAGGGCCTTTGATGGGCAGCGGATCGGGGCGGATGTTTTTATTTTTGTAGACAGGAGGGGCAATACCTTTCACAGCAGCTTCCCAGAATTCCTTGGGGGAGCCTTCTACTGCGCCAAAAAACAAGCAGTCAACTTTCATCTTGGCCTGCTCTTCTGGCAGGATTTCAAATTCCCATATCCCAGGCCCGCCGGCCATGACTTTTGCATGCGTGTGTGTGCTCTTTATTCTGCTAACAAGCTGCTGGAAAAAGTAGTGATTAAAAGATAGTTTTCCGCCTGTCAATCCCATCATGGTTGTTGTTGCAGGACCCAGACCAAGCGGATCCATTGTTGAGAGCAGGTACAGCGGCGCGTCAAACTTATGCGCGCTTTGTGGAGAGGTTACAACGACATGGAATCCCAGCTCGCTGAGATATGCCTCTATTTTTCGCAGAGAAAGAATAGCAACCTGTGCCTTGCCGTCCTGAGTAGGCGCTTCGCTGAAGAACTTTTTTTCTATGTAACTGACCACGCTTTGTGGCATGAGGTCGCGCGGCGTGCAGCTCAGGAAGCCCGCCATGAAGGACATGTTGTAGTTGTGCATGCACGACTCGTCGGCTGTTATAACAATATCGTAGCTAGACATCTGTCACACCCCAATGGCAAATGACTATCAATTTAGGTAACGAAGATAACTTTTAATATGTGTATTTGAGGGTGACAACTACCAGAGAATGGTGACAGCTTTCAAAAACTTTCCTGATTAAAATATATAAAGATTGCCGTAAGAGTAAAGTAGATGTCTATCATCATCAAAAAGACACGTTATTTCGAGGAACTTCCCAAATATCTTAAAGATCAGGCAGAGAAATACCTGCTCGGCAGACAATTTCAAGATGTCCGGGCTGCAGTAATGCAAAAAGACAAAAGTGGTCACCCATTTCTAGACTTCTATCCCAAAGAAAATTCCCAATGGACAGTGATTGCGGCACAATTCTATGACGCGTATTCGCCTGTCAGACGCAATGTGCCGGCGCTTATTGCAGAGCCATGCAGCATGAAAGATCCTGCTCCTGACAGCAGATGATTTTCCACATTTAAGCATTGCATCTAAATTCTATTCATGGCATCGCAACAAGAAATCATCGCAGTCATCAAGGCAATAAAGAAAGCATCACGCAACTTCCAGAACACCGCTCTCATGGAAGTCGCCTCAGTGCCGGAGAGCACATTCCAGGTTCTGGTTTCGTGCCTGATTTCGTTGCGGACAAAGGACGCTGTCACAGCACAGGCATCAAAAAGATTGTATGCTGCTGCCAGGACGCCGGAAGAAATTGCTGCCTTGCCGGAAAAAACAATTGCCAAATTAATCTACCCCTGCGGCTTCTACAGGACCAAGGCAAAGCGTATCAAAGAGATTGCAAGGATAATACATGAGCAGTACGATGACAGGGTTCCTGACACGATGGAGGAGCTGCTGAAGCTGAAGGGGGTCGGCAGAAAAACAGCCAATATCGTTCTTGTCTATGGCTATGGTAAAGAAGGGCTCCCAATAGATGTTCATTGCCACAGGGTACCTAATCGTTTGGGATGGATACAGACAAAAACGCCGGAAAAAACAGAGGAAGAGCTCAGGAAACTACTGCCAAAAAAACAATGGCACGACTTCAACGACCTGTTCGTGAGCTTCGGCCAGAACATCTGCAAACCTGTGAAGCCGCACTGCTGGGAGTGCCCTGTGACACAGCACTGCAGGTATTACACGGAAGTATATGTGAAGAAGGCGAAGAAATGAAATATACACTGCTGCTTGATTTTGATGAATGCCTTGCAAGGCAGAACAGGGCTGCAGGAATTGCACGAGTAAAGGCAATGCTCAAGGAAATTGCAGGCCCAAAAGCCGAAGAAGCGGGAAATGATTTTGGCCAGATATACCATGACATGGATTCAATACTTCACGACAACAAAGAGCCGGGGCTTCTTTTGCTCAAGAACAGGATAAATTCATATACCGTGAAACTGCCAAAGGAACTTAAAAGCCAAAAAATTGATTTCATGTGGAGCCGGGAACTCTGGCTCAAGCACGTTTCCGATAAGCACGGGCTGAATATTGACAACAAAACGATCATTTCAATAATAGAAGGTTATTGGAATGCGATAGCCAGTTCATCGCCGTTGTATCCGCAGGCCAGAAAATACCTGGAAAAACTGGATAAATCAAAAGTGTTTATTGTCACCGGCAGCGACAAGACACTTGTGGCCGACGGTAAAGGATTTGCATACGACTCTTCTATGGCCGAAAAGAGAAAAATATCAAGGATAGTAAAACAGGGCATCACCATGCTTCCTAAAACCCATATAATCACAGGCGACCCGCATGACAAGCCTAGCGACGAATTCTGGAAAACTGCAATGAAAAGAGCAGGATTGAAAGAACCGGCAGAAGGAATCATTGTTGAGGACTCACTATCTATTGTCCTGTCTGCAATGAAGTTCGGATTCAAAGGGTACCTGCTGGACAGGCATAAATTCTACGACAGAAAAGATGCCGAGAAACAAGTCGATGGATACATAACTGAGCTGAATCAACTGCCGATTTGAGGCGAATTCAAGCTTAAGAGCATTTAGTTAATAATTGAAGCATGGCGTTTTTTGTAACGCCTTTACCTTCATAGTTAAATGTGATTATATGAAATCAAATAAACGTGAAGCCAGAAAGCTCGGATATGACAGGCCTCAAGCTCTTTTTGCCCCTACAATAATTTCTATCAAAAATCCAAACTCTCCAGACGGTTTATGGGGATATGTCATGAAAGGAAAAGACGCCGAAATCAAACCAGCTCCTGTACAACCCAAACCCTATAAATCAAGTTGATTCTTTAGAGCGTATATCAGTTGCCACACGCTGGCAGCATTTTGATCTGACTGCCTCTCGAATGAAAGTTTTAAATACTTAATGGTAATAACAAAAGTCCTGCTGATGAGGCTTTCAGAAAAATTCATCCATCTTATGAATTTGAAGGCGAAAAAATTAGACATGGAATAATAGAGAAAAATGATCCATTAAATAGAACATTACAGTTTAGGTA
>JACQNX010000041.1 GCA_016202875.1 Candidatus Aenigmatarchaeota archaeon
GCGCAGCCTCGATCTCCCTGCTCTGCAGAGACATGGCCTGCCTCTGCATCGCTATCGCCTGCAGGTGCTGGTTCTGCATCTGCATCTGTGTTAACAGTTGTTCAAGCTGGTTTTGTGCTGGCATGATTATAACCTAACTAAAAGCATAGCATACCAATTCTTGGTCAGTTCTCACTCGTGTTGCAAATATATGCGCTACGGGATTTTCTTGTAGATAACGTTCAGCCGCTCTTATGTCATCACCGCTAGCTATTAATCTACCATTTTCTAATACAATAATCTTACCGTGGTATCCCCTCAATTCTCCCGATGCTTTCAGCCCATAATATGCAGATATATTTCTTTTCATCATCTGAATCTTTTTGCGTGCTGTGAATTCTCTAGCTGCTTCATCTCCCATCTAAATCACCTCGCGAGTACGCGCTTCCTGAACGGCGCTCTTGCTTTTGCAATGATCCTGTACCCGCAGAAGGCGCACCTAATCCTGTCTTCTATATCAAACTCTTTTCTGCATTTCACGCAAACATAATTTGGCATCTCATCACTCATCCTCGAAAGAAATTTCCCTGTCAGACAAGCCTAGTGCTATGAGCCCGATTATTGCTTGTCTGCCTTTTTCTGTAAATCTATAATGTCCCTCTCCTGAAACTTCCTCTATATAGCCCCCTGTTTTAAGCCTGGAAATTCGCACTTTATCTCCCCCGTCGTATGAATGCCCTACATCCAGGAAAACTGAAAGAGCTGCCACATCGTCGACAAAATTATAGCCTCTGACGAAATCATAGCATACCCCGACTCGAGGTTCTGCTTCAGCTGTTACTTCTTGCATAATTATCATCTCCCGAACTCATAAGCCCCTGAGGCAAACTTGGAATGGCATTTACCGCATTCCCACACGCCATGCGATTGCCTCTTCACAGACAGCCTAGAACATGAAGGACATGTATATCTGGAATGGGCCTTTTTCCTGCTTTCCATTACAGCTTCTCGTATCTTCTTCCCGTAGCCCACTGGCATTAAATATCAGCTCCATTCCACACTCACAACTCTAAAATCTTGATACCAAGACTTTTAAAGGGAATTTATCTCACATCAACAATTCAGGAGGCATCACAATTGTAGAACTTGTCTCAGGCGATATCCCCATTGTGTCAAGAACATCACCAATCCTTTCAACCATAACAAGAGGCGGTCTTTCTGGCGTCATGTGTCTTTTGATTTCTTCATGATATGTTTTGTGAGCTTCAACCCGTAGCCTCTGCCCCTCTTCGGTTTCCGGCAGGCCATTAAGATATGCATAAAAATCTTTTTCTCGTATGGAAGCCAAACTTTTTGCCCTTTTGTAATCCCGACGCCGACGTCTTATATATTCTTTGAAAATATTTTCATGTAGTGGCGCATAGTAATAGAATACAAGATTCATTGGTCCCGTGGGAAAAATAATAGTAGTAGGCTGTCTTTTCTGATAAAAATCAACAGCTCCCTTATACCTTTCAATAGAAGGGTCTAGTCGCACAATGTAGATAGTGTCTAGTGCATCTGCATCATATGTAGTAAGTTTGAACGCTTTCTCTATTGGTCCAATGTTATCAGAAAAAAAGAGGCCTTCCATCACTGGTTTCGCATAGACAAGGCATACTTCAACGTGCTCAGATTTTCTAATAACAAATTGTATATAATAGCCCTTTTCAAATTCAAATGTCATAGTTATAGAAGCAGCGAAATCTATTTCAGCCTTATCGTCTCCAGATTCTTCGGCGCCATGCTCTCTATCTTGAATGTCTTGTGTATGCGCCTTGCGAGGTCCACGCACGCGGAGTTGTCGCCGTGGTTTGTCAAAATCTTCTTGGGCCTTGCCCTCAGGTCGTTTATGAACTGCAGGAGCTCATTCTGCTCGCTGTGCCCGCCAAGTCCTGAGACGGTCGCAATCTCCAGATTGAGCTCTATGGTCCTGCCATTCTCCAGCTGGACAGATTTCCAGCCTTTTTGTATGCGCCTGCCCATTGTTCCCTCAGCCTGATAGCCCACAAAGAGCAGCATGTTTTTTTCCTCTGCAGCAAACCGCTGCAGGTATTCCACAGCAGGCCCTCCCATGAGCATGCCTGACGTTGCCAGCACAACACAGGGCTCACTGGTCTCAAATATTTGTTCCCTCTCCTTCTGCGAGCCTATGCCCTTTAGCCTGGGATCCACAAAAGGGTTGTTTCCTTTGTGCAATATTAAGTTCTGTATTCCTCGTGACATGAATTCAGGGTAAGCAGTGTGTATGGCTGTCGCGTCCCAGAGCATGCCGTCCAGATATATAGGCACTTGAATGTCTGTTTCTGCAAGAATGGCGATAATATCCTGGCTCCTC
Organism: Candidatus Aenigmatarchaeota archaeon; assembly: GCA_016202875.1. GTDB lineage: Archaea > Aenigmatarchaeota > Aenigmatarchaeia > GW2011-AR5 > GW2011-AR5 > JACQNX01. The sequence continues at coordinate 2,357 of JACQNX010000041.1, forward strand.
CCGACCGCAAAGGCAGGTATTATCACGCGACCGCCGCGTTCTATAACTTTTTTGACATGGCGCACGAGCTCTATTTCCCCCTCTCTGTGAGTGGGCATTGTGGAGCCGTCTGTGCCATAAGTAGCTTCTATAATAACTGTTTCAGCCCTTGCGTAATCTGTGGATGCGCGCTCAAACAATTTTGTACGCTGGTACTTCATGTCGCCGGAATACAAGACATTGTACAAGCCATCACCAATATGTATGTGTGTTGTCGCAGAACCAAGAAGATGCCCTGCGTTCTGGAATGTCAGCCTCATGTCAGGCGCAATGTCTGTTACCTCTCCATACTCCAGCGGGACACAATGCTTCACAGCCTCTTCTATACCTTTTGAAGTGTAGAGCGCTTTCTTGTTCTCGCGCTGGCATATCTGCAGGTAGTCCAGTTGCAGCAGCACAGAAAGGTCCCTCGTAGGGCGCGTGCAGTACAGAGGTCCGCGATAACCCCATTCATATAGAAAAGGCAGAACCCCGCAGTGGTCAAGGTGAGCATGCGACAATATTACAGCATCCAGGTTCTGTATGTTAAACTCCGGCGCATCCAGATAGGGAAAAGGTTTTGAAGAAAGCATGCTCACAGACAACCCACAGTCTAAGAGAACCTTTGTGTTTGGCGTTTGCAGCAGTGTGCATGATCTGCCAACTTCCCTGTATGCACCAAGAGCTGTTGCCCTTATCCATTCCACTTCCTTTCCTGGCGAATATATCTTTTCGCCAAGCTTGTTGAGAAATTTCTTCCTGTAGCCAGCTTCCTTGTGCAGCATCTTTCTTACAGATCTTATGACATCAGAATCTATAACAGGCGCTCTTTTTATGTCCGGTGTCCAGAATGTTTTTTCTTTTATAGCAAGCAGCGTTTCACCGTTCTTGCCAATCACAAGCCCTGGCTTTTCTGCATGTATCACGACCTTCGCAAACTCAGGTTCAAAATAAATATCCTTTATTCCCGCCTCTTTGGGCACTGTTTCCCGGATGATTTCCACTGTCTTTTCCTCGTCAGCGATTATCGTAGGATCCGCCCTTACCTCTATCCTCTTCTTGACCTTGTTGACTATGCTTTTTATCAGGTCAGTTGAGTCTGTGAAAAATTTCTTGTTTTGCGTGTAAAGAATGATCTCGCTGCCTTCATAACTGATGTCAGATATCATGGCATTTTTCGGCAGCTCATTCTTGATATTCTCTAAAATCATCCTATCACCATCAAAATTAGGTTGCTGTTGTTAGAATTCTCCTTTTGTGCCATAGCAAAACACGCTGCAGAGAAAATTTTTAGTGTACAAAATATGTTTGAAATGCATTTTAGATAGCAATAATAATTATCCCGTTCACAACAAAATCAACAAAAACATGATAATCAGCTGCATTCAGAACTTTTCTTTTTGCCAGCTGAAATTTCACTTCGCAAGTTCCTGTATCTTCACTTCGTCTACCCACTGCACGCCGTCTTTGTCTATGACAAGCACGCGTATCTTCTTTGCACCGGAAAATATATCCCTCTCCCTTGCAGATCTTATCGATCTTACCGCCAAGCGCACGCCCTCGTCCTTTGTCATGCCTTCCCTGTACACATCCTCAAGCACGCCATACGCAACAGGCGAGCCGGAGCCCGTGGATGTGTAATTATCCTTTTCCACGCCCCCAACGGGGTCTATGCTGTAAATATGATAGCCGTCCTTGTCTACGCCGCCGAGAATAGGCATGAACATGTAAGGATACCATCTTGCCTGCGAGAGAATATTAGACAAAAGCGTTGCAACAGCCCTCACAGTTATGGCTGCATTTCTTGTTAACTTGTAAATATTTATTTCAGCCTTAAGCAGGCGTATAAGAGCCTGCGCATCCCCTACGCCTCCGGAAATTGTTACAGCCATTTTGTCATCTATGGGGTAAATTTTCTGGACTTCCTTGCCTGACACGAGCCAGCCAAGAGTGGACTTGCTGTCCGACCCCAGCACAACGCATTCTTTGCACACCATGCCCACTGTTGTTGTCCCTGTCTTGAGTTTCTGCTCTGTCTCCATCCCAAACACCGAGAATTTGTTTTTGTGTGAAGTAAAGTCAAAAATAACTATCAGTAAATTACATGAAAACGCTTAAATAACTATTTTTTCTCCTTTCGAGGGTAGCAGTCAAACGTTTTTCTCGATTCTTTTAAGTCTGTCAGATTGATGTCAGCAGCAATAATCTCTTCTTTTCTACCAGCTTCTGCGACTAGAAACAAAGGGGAACATATTTGGCTCCATGAAGAGGTTTCATCTGCATATGCATCACAAAAGATAAAATAAACTTGGTTCTCAGATGCTCTTGACTGCGGAAAACTTTGTACCATTCTCCTACTTTGATATTCTTCGTCGTACCAATATGCAGGACAGAAAATTATGTCCGCCCCTTCCTGCGCTAGTTTCAGCGTCTCTAATGGATATCTTATGTCCCAGCAGTTTATGACACCAATGGTGCCGA
>JACQNX010000038.1 GCA_016202875.1 Candidatus Aenigmatarchaeota archaeon
CGCGTGTTTTATGTGGCCTGTGAATTTCAGCAGTTCAATGGCGCGTTCAATGCCTTCTTCGCCGATTGCTGTCTGGCCTATAAGAGCTGCGAACTGGTAAGGCACGCGGACAGGCATGTGCTCTCTTTTTTCTGCAACAGATTCGTACATGCGCATGATGTTCGCTTTCTCTTTCTTGTTCGGCTCATCTTCTTTGCCGAAATAAATGCGCTCTGCACGCTCGAAGTCGTCAACCAGGAAGTACATATGGCTAAGGTCAAGGTTCCTCTGCCTGCCTGGGCGCTTGGTATAGAAATACAGAAAAATCTCAGGCTCCATGATTTTCAGCATGTCCTGGACAATGTAGACATTGCCCACAGAGGCGGACATCTTCTCGCTGTTGACGAGGAAGAATTCATATACAAACGGAATAGGCGGCTCGCGATTGTAGATATTTGGCATGATTTCCAGCACACTCTTCCAGCTGCCTTCGTAGTGGTCTTTGCCAAAGGGCTCGTACGTTGTGTTGAATATCGCCATCAGCGCAGGCCATTCAAATCTCCATTGCAGCTTGCCCTCTGTCCAGGGCAGCCACGCGTCTTTTCCACAACCAATGCTCTTTTTCTTTTTGATGGATTTGCCGCCGCAGACAAAATGGACAAGCTTTTTTTCAAGGTCAAAGTTGTCTATGTTTGCGAGGCGGCCGCAGCTGGAACAGATTGCGTCAAAGGGGATGTACTTTTCGCCTTTGGTTTCCTGGAATTTTGAGACAATAATGCCCACAGCATCGCGCTTCTCAAAAACCATGCGCATGTAGGGTTCAAATTTTCCCTGCTCGTAAAGATCGTTGACTGAGTAGAGCTCCGGGTTCATGCCCAGCGCATACACGCCATCCATCCACACTTTTGTAAAATGCCTGGACCAGGAAGGGCAGCAGCTAAAGGGGTCAGGGATACGGCAGAGCGGCATGCCCAGGAACGGTGACATGTCCATGAGGTCCTTGGAAAGATGCCAGTTGCCTTCAAGGTCAGGAAGCTTGCGCGGGACATCTTTCAGCGGGTCTCGGTCGTCTGTGGTGTGGACAAAAGTCGCGCTCTCGCCTCTCTCCAGCACTGATTTGTAGGGAAAATAGGCGCGTGCCACGTCATTCAGATTGCCGATATGTTTCCCGCCAGAAGGCGTCTGCTGGCATTTTATGTTTGCTACAACTCCTTCACGTCTTGCGCGTTCTATAATTTTATCTGCAAGCTGGTCTGCCCAGAACTGCGATTCCATAGCATCACTAACAACATATGCTAGACTAATTTTTAATAGTTATTAATGTGAAATGTGAATGGGTTCTCTGCATGGTGTTGAAAAAAGATAGATAAACAAAAAATCGACAATCTCAATCTTTCCAGAGATGTTCTGGCTTTGGTTTTCTCAGTTTTGATACTCTTATGGCAACAAGCGTCATAATGACTATTAGAGCAGGGAACATAACAAGGGGCGATGAGGCGATATCGGCTATAGCGGATATGGCGTTGCCTACGCCTGGCTCTGGTGAACCAGGTGCGGAGCCTGGCTGCGATGTTCCAGGCTTTACTTCTTTTGATGACAAAGGTATGGCGCTCTCTGAAGTGCATGCGCCGCAGTCTGCGCTACAGGAGCTGCAGGTTTCTGCAGCAGAGCATATGTTATCGCCGCAGCGCGCAGGCGTGGTGCATAGCGGCAGACCTGCTGAGCATTCCACAACCTGATTAGAAGAGCATGCTGGCGGGCTGCAGTCGTTCGCGCACAGGCAGTAATTTTCTTCTGGCTGGCATTTATTATCGCCGCATGCCAACAAGCCTACAAAAAACTGGCCGCGGTCCTTATAGAGCGCTGCGTTTCCCATGGTATCGTAGGCTTCTATGTCAACATTATAAGTGCCGGAAACGTCCACGAAAATCCTGCTGATCCAGACATCTACAAAAATCTTTGTTGTCCATACATCGCCGTTTCGCGTGAGGTTTATTTTCGCAATAAATGTGCCGCGTTTCACAAATGCGCTGACATTCTTGACAGTGCTAATGATGTCCTCAATGCCTGCGGTGAGCTCCACATCACCTGACCTGTTCAGCTGCAGAGGGCTGATTTTCAGGAACACAAAATTCGGCGGATTATTGTCAATGGTTATTGTCTTAGATGTTGTGAAGGAGTTGCCTGCATGGTCAACAGCTGTGACATCAAATTTCTGCGGTCCATCAGCCAGCGCAGCAGAATCATATTGGACCGCACAGGCAAGGACACTGGCTTCGTAGGCACAGGGCATGCTTCTGGTTACAGCGTTTGCAGTGAATGTAACTTTGCCTGTGTCTATGTTGCTGTCTGCCACAGTTGCGTTGAGCCAGAACACGCGGCTGACATTGTCAGGCACATTGATGTTTATCGTGGGCTTTGTGTTGTCAACGCGTAATGTTATGGCATCTGTTACAGAATAGTTCAGGACGCTGTTGGCTATCACTGTGAGTGCATGGGGGCCGTCGCTGAACTTCGGCGTATCCCAGAAATATTCGCACAACGTAAAATTGATGTTGCAGCTCATTGCCTGCAGTGTTGTCTGGCTGCCTTTTGTTATCTGCAGCGTGACATTGGCAATTGCGCCATCAGGGTTTGCGATAGACGCATTGATGGTAACAATGCCTTTTACCAAGGCATCGTTGGTGTTCAAGACCTTGACTGTCGGCCTGCTGTTTTTCAGCATTATAGTCACAGATGCATTGACAGCATTGCCTGCGCTGTCTTCGATCAGAAATGTGAGATTGTACTTGTTGTCAGCATAAACAGATGTCTCGATGTTTGCTGTGCAGGTGTAGTTCTTTGTTCCTGCGCAGAACAAGGGGAATTGCTGATTTGCTAACACAAAACGAACGCTCTGAATGTTTATGTCTGACGTGTCATCGCTGGCATTGACGCTGAATGTTGCCAGGCCTGTGAAAAAGGAATTGTTGGCCGGAGCAATTATGGCCAACTTGGGAAGTTCTTTGTCGATTGTGATATTTGCGCTGGTTGAATTTGAGTTGTTAACATTGTCGCTCACCCTGGCATAGATTGTGAGAGACTGGTTATGAGAATAACTGGTTGTATTCACTACAGCTGCGTTGTTTGTCAGGTTGGACCATGTGATATTGTCAAAAGAGTACTGGGCACTGGATGCATTCACGCCTGATGAGGAATCTGATGTAATGACCAGGATTGTGATGTTGTTTGATACATAGCTTCCGTTTGTTGGAGAGACAAAGGATATCAGAGGAGGATTTCTGTCCAGCGTAACTCTCAGCGGGGCGGTGGCAGTGCCCAATCGTCCTGTTTCTCCGTTATTATCCTTGGCTTCAAAATAGAAGAACTCTATTGTGTCTGTGCCTGCTATGGCAAAGGAGACTGTTCTTGTGCAGGTCCAGTTGCTGGCAGCGTTGGTACATTGCATAGTGTAGTTGTCCCAGCTCTCTTTCTGCTGGTAGGCATTTTCAGAGATAATAAAAAGCAAGACGCTGCTCAAGTTCAGATCAGGGCTTGTTACATTCACCGTGAAAGTTCTGATGCCCTTGCCTGTGTACGTGTTGTTTTCTGGTGTCTGGCCGAAAAGCACAGGGGCTGCATGGGCTATGGCAGGCACAATAAACATAGCCAAGACTACGAAAGCTCCAAATCTCATAATTATTCATGACTCGGCCCAAATAAAAAGGATGTTTGGCGAAACGAAAGAAGATATGAAGTGTTTGGCGGCAGATGTTCATCTATTTCTATAGATGGCTATAAAACATTACAGTAACCTATAAATACTTTTGCACTAACATATCAGGATGCCAACAACTATACAAATTGAAAATAAAATAAAAGAAAAACTAGACAGGATGAAGCTCTCAACTAGAGAAACCTATAACGATGTGCTAGAACGGGTTATGGAAGATTTGTCAGAACTAAATGAGGAAACTAAAAAAGAGCTTGCTGTAGCAAGAAAACAGATACGCGAAGGGAAATTTGGAACTCATGAAGAGGTTAAAAAAGAGTTTGATATCAGATGACCTTCAGCACTATATGGTCAGAAAATTCTCTGAAACAACTTCGCAAATTAGATCAGCATGTCGCAAAGAGAATTATTACTGCGGTTGAGGGTTTAAAAGAAAATCCTTACAGACATGTCAAAAAGATTATAGGCGAGGACAAAACTTTCCGGCTGAGAGTTGGGGATTATAGAGTACTTATGGATATCAGTAATCAGCAACTTCATGTTTTAGTCTTAAAAATCGGCCATCGAAGCATGATATACAAAAGGTAAATACCCTTACAAAACTGCAAACATTTATTAACCTTCTCGTCCATGTAAAGGCATGTTCGCTTATATCATGTTTCTGATTCTTGCAATAATATCTGTCATTGCAGGAACATTCGGATATTTCGGCTTTGACATACTCGCATTTTTCCTATTTGTCATTGTGCTCGCCACGCTTATTTACAGAGACAGAAAAAAAGTCAGATTAGAGGGCATAATTTTCATAAGGAGAACACAGAAAGGACGGGACTTCATTGACAGGACTGCGCAAAGCCATAGCACATTCTGGGGAAAGTTTGCTGCTATAGGGCTGATAGTGGGCATACCTGTCATGCTCATTGGCTCTGTTTACCTCATTGCGCAGGCTGCTGTTATAACACAAGGCGGGGCAGAGGGAGGGGTGCGGCTGCTGCTGCCAGGGCCTGTAAGCGCTCCTGTAAATGTGCCAGGCATATTTGTTGTGCCATGGTGGATCTGGATCATAGGCATCGCCGCAGTCGTGATACCGCATGAATTCATGCATGGCATAGTGTGCAGGCTCGACAAGATCAGGATAAAATCTGTGGGATGGATACTGCTCTTTGTCATCCCTGGAGCTTTTGTGGAGCCGGATGAGAAACAGTTGCAGAAAGCGAAGAAGAGCACAAGGATGAAGGTCTATGCTGCCGGCTCATTCGCGAATCTTGTAGTGGCTGCAGCCATAATTGTTATTTTCGCGCTCTCATTCCCTGCTTTCTTTCAGCCCACAGGGATTTTTGTGAATACAATCGAAGGCGGCCCTGCTAATCTCTCGGGCCTACAGGGCTCAATAACAGAAATAGATGGCAATGCAATAAACAATGTAGCAGACCTGTCTTTTATCCTTGCGCAACACAAGCCCGGGGACACTGTAAATGTGAAGGCAGCAACAGAAAATATTCTTGTGCCTACATTCAGCACGCCGCCGTTCATAATTCCACAGCCTGTTGCTGCTACAGATCTCAAGAACATCAAAGAATTCCGGATCACGCTTGCAGAGCATCCTGAGCAGAAAGACAGGGCTTACCTAGGAGTCAGCCCGCAGATGCCTGCATACAAATTCAACGGCGATCTTCAGGCATACCAAAATGTCTCCATGATACTGCTCTGGATTTTCATCTTCTCGTTTGGTATCGGGCTTGTGAACCTTCTGCCTATCAAGCCGCTGGATGGCGGGCTGCTGTTTGAGGAAGTCGTGGGACATTTCACACCTGCGACGAAGAATATTGTCAGGGGCGTGACGATAGTGATGGTGTTCCTGATTCTGTTCAATCTGATCGGACCTGTGTTGTTGTGAGATGGGGCAGAGCAACCTCCTCTGAATACATAGCAATGCAGAAGCAGGGGTAACTCTCTTGTTTGCAGTAGTCCTTGTCGTTCCAGTAGCCGGGAGGGGAGGCGTAGGGGTTGTTCAGGAGATACCCAGAAACTGCAGAACACTGATACACCTATTTATCAATATTTCTATAAACATCGAAAGATTTAAATAGTCTAAATACTTAAAATAGAAAGTGGTTTCATGAGGAAAATAGAGCTTGTGTACAACTACATGCTGGAGCAGAGACTTGAAAAAAACAGAAAGGCAATGACGCAGGCTGAGATAGCTGCTGCGCTCGGCATATCGCTCAGCATAGTGAACGCAGCAATCGGACATCTGAGAAAAATGAATGCAGTGCGCGTGAAACTGAGGAGCTTTGATGTTGTTGACGCGAAAAAGATCCTTTACTACTGGGCAAGCATACGGAATGTTGAGAAGGATGTTATTTATTCCACAAGGGCAGATGCACCTGTCAGTGAGATAGAAAAAAGCATGCCACCTTCTATTGTCTATGCTGCATACAGCGCTTACAAATTCAGATTCAAAGACGTGCCTGCAGATTACTCCGAAGTTTATGTTTATCTTGCAGATGAAAAAGACATCCAGAAGATCACAAAAAGATTTCCACCGTCAAAAAACAAGCCGAATTTCTTTGTGCTAAGAGACGGGACAGGAAAAATGACTCTCGCAAATGTCTTTGTTGATCTATGGAACATGAAAGAGTGGTATGCAAAAGAGTTTTTGATCGCGCTGGAGAGGAAGATAAATGAGGTAATTTAGATATGCAAAAAAAGATGAATCAAATGCAGTACTGGCATGATATTCAGACAGAAAAAAGCTGGGCTATCCTTAAAGAGATAAAAGGCAAATTTCCTTTTGCCCTTATCGGCGGATGGGCTGTTTATCTATGGACAAAATCACAGAAATCAAAGGATGTAGATATTATTGTGGATTTCAAAACCCTGGCAGAACTGAAGAAAAATTACGACTTGAGAAAAAATGATATCCTGAAAAAATATGAGATAATAATAAACGAGATAGACATTGATATCTACGTAAAACATTACTCACAGCTTGCAGTTGCACCAGAAAAAATAGAAACAACGAAAATAGAGGGGTTTGCTGTTGCAAAGCCGGAATTCCTTCTTGCTTTAAAGCAGGGTGATGAGCTAGAGAGAAAGGAAAGCGAAAAGGGCGAGAAGGACAGACTGGATATTATTGGAATGCTTCTGAAGTGCGATATTGACTTCAGGAGATACAAAGCCCTGCTCAAGCAGAACAAGAAAGAGCATTTTTTCCCAAGACTTATCATGATTGTGAAGACATTTGACGGGCCTGATTATTTTGGCATCAATCCCAGGCAGCTGAAGGTTGCGAAGGAGGAGATAATGAGAAAAATAAAGGCAGCGTAAATCCATAAAAATTCCTACTTCTTGGTATGAAAAAGTTTAAATAGTTAGTATAACTAAATAGGTGTATGCAAATGAGAAGAGAAGTCGGGGAAAAGGGGCAGATTGTGCTGCCCAAGGACATCAGAGAGTACCTGAACATAAGGCCCGGCACTACAGTAATTTTTGAAGTGCGCGGCGGCGAGGTGGTCATCAAACCGGAGAAAAGCGGGAGGGAGTTTGTGGAGTATTTCTGCAACACTTCAAAAAAATTGAAAAAACCACTGACAATAAAAGAATTAAAAGAAAGTATAGAAGAGCAGTATGAAGAAAGATTAAGAAAAAATATCAAAAAACACTCCAAAAAATAACCATGTGAACAGTATGATGTATATCGATGCTACTGTTTTTATCTCATCGTTTCTGGAGGAAGGAGAAGAAACAAAATTATCTAAATCTGTGCTTGAGAAAATTACGACAAACGAAATAAACGCTTTTACTTCTGCACTGACATGGGATGAAATTGTATGGGCAGCCAGAAAGCATCTGAGCCCCCAGGATGGTATAGAACAAGGTAAAAAATTTCTTGAGTTTCCATATCTTAATTTTATTGAAGCTGATGAAATAGTGATTAAAACAGCACAAGATATAATGGAGCGCTACGGATTGAAACCACGAGATGCAATACACGCTGCAAGCGCAATTTCAAAAGGGATTAAAGAAATCATCAGCGAGGACGAGGATTTCGATACGGTGAAGGAGTTGAAGAGGAGAGGACTAAGGGATTTCAAGTGAGCAGCCATTATTATCGAGTCGAGATTTTAATAAATCTTTTTAATCAAGGATAAGTCTTTCTATTTCTGCTGGCCTTTAACAGCATCCCAGAAAATGAGAAGCGCAGAGAGCACTGCGACAATGCCTGCAAGCAGCGGAATGGCGATGGCGGGCAGAGGCGTGCCCACTCCTGGAAAGCTCGGAAAGAGCCGCGGTACCAGAAATGCCAGACCTATCAGCAAGAGAGAAAATGCTATAACCAACTCGAGTGTACGGCTTTTCATACCTATAACCTATGATTTATTTGTAATGCTGTGTATTAATAATTTACTTAGCTTCGCAGAAACCTTTTGAGGATGTTAAGCATACTTTCCAAATGCCCTTTACTGCAAAATCAAAGAAATCGGGCAAGCCGAGGACTTTTCCAGTGACTGCGGCGCATGCAGCAATGCTAATTATTGCGCTACAGCAGAGTGCGATGCCAATGGCGACAAAAACCCAGATACATTTTATTGCACAGCAAATGACTGACAGCAGTGCGGCTCAGGATAGATACGGTCTGCTGGGGCATGCGTCACTCCGGCAAGCTATTTCCAGATGTCATGCTGTGAATAATTTACCCTGTATTTTTCCAGGACATCTATGAAAACATTCTTACTTTGCGCAGGGACCATGATGACGGCCTTGCCGAGCTTTACGCCTTTGGTTTTTTCGAGCAAGCCCGGATAACGCTTATTGTTGGCCCTATAACCATACAGTTTATTTAGCAGCGCACCCTTGTTTCTTGGCGATTCCCATGATAAAATCGTATAAGATTTGGTATCCGGCGGCTTTGCTGTGTATTTGCCGTAGAGAACTATTCCATGAAATGATATGCTCTGCGCAAGATCTTTCCATTCTTCCAGTTTACCCACCTTTATGCTTAATTCGTTGTCTATGCCTTTTGATTTAAATCCAAGTGCAGCATTGGTCAGGTAAAACTGATCACCGATTTTGTTCAGCTTGGATCTGAGGGCAAGCTGAAAACGTTTTGATCCGGATATATCAAAAAAAATGTCTATATCAGATTTTTCCGAAGCAACGAAACGGGCTACGCTGCCAAAAAGCAGAACTTTGCGCACACGCTTCAGCTCATCTTCAGAAAGACCTGAGACAAGATGAGCAGCGGCAAGCACAGCATAGCGGAATATTTCATAAGAGTTTGCGTCGGTTTGGTTTTTCATTCCACATCGCCTACGGCTTTTTTAACAGCTTTCTTGAGTTCAAAGAAATAATCTATTTTTTCCCTTAGAATCCTGTCGCTTGGCAGCGGCGCTCCATAAATAACGTCATCTCTGCTGCGCTCAATTTCACGCGCTATCGAAAGTACGGCGCCGGCGTTCTTCAGGCTACTTATATCTTTCGTAAGCACGCCGGCTAGTTTGAGTTTAAGCTTTCTTTCCTCTGACTTGAAAAATTCATGTTTTACCGTTGCACCCGGCTTTATCGCACGGGCTTTATGCAGCCATAACTCAACAACATGCTGCATGCCCAAAGAAAGAGCTGCCATCAACAATCTCTGACGCTGAAGCAGGTCTTTTGCCAGAGACTCGTCTATGTATGCATTTACTTCTTTTAAAGCAGATAAGTGCTTCTCTTCCTGCATAGTCATATTTGTACCAAAGTCTTAATAAAGCTTTTTATTCAATTTTAAGACTTTAGTCTTAATACGTAATGCACCTGTGGCCAGAAGCTACTTATCCCGTGGAACGGTAACATGGTCATAGGCATCTGCTTTCAAAATTCAGGACCAGACTTAAAAC
>JACQNX010000042.1 GCA_016202875.1 Candidatus Aenigmatarchaeota archaeon
GGACAATGCAGAAATTACAGTCCGTCTGCGCGAGACAAACCGCGTGCCTGTGGCTTGTTCCATAAAAATAGACAAGACAACGTGGGGCAACCGCCCTGAAGACACAGTCCAGTTCGTCTTCAACATCTTCTACAGATACTACGTGCCGCAGACCGTAGTAGTCAATGTCATCGGCGAGAGATAATTCCTTCTTAATTCTGCTTTTAAACTTTCCCGCTATGAAAAATCTATGGGCATCCAAGTTGAGTTCAATCCTGATCTCGCGCTGAGAAATATATCAGAATATCGAAGGGGCTCCAGGAAGCTCGAAGAGTACATTCCGGAAAAACTTGAGAAAGGTCAGGTTTGTGATTTCCTGAAGAAAGGCCAGCGCAATTACTGGCTTGAGGGTGAGATCCCACTTTTGGAGACAAAAGGCAACCAGAACTTGTCTAGGCCAATAGCAAGCATAATAATCTTGGAATCAACGCATTTCCTTCTGGATGGTACCCCTTATACAAAAGGCAGATACAAAGTTGTTGATGTCTTTGACAGGAGCGATGGAATAATACACTTTGACGGTTTTTCCAGAATCAAATAGATAGGTTACCTTATCCTCACTGCAACTGCCAAATATTTAAGCCGCTTTATATAATAATACAGCATGCGCCTACATCTGGTGTTTCTCTTCGCACTGCTGATATTTGTCTCAGGATGCATAGGCACAGGCAATGTGCGAGTAGACAAAAACAACGGCCTGACTGTAACGGAATTCTCTACAGAACCCGCTATTGCAGAAGCAGGTGACAATGTGAGGTTCTTTCTGGATGTGGAGAATGTTGGCGGTACAACAGCGACCTGTGTCCAGGCCGAGCTTTTTGGCGTTGACGGATGGTACGATGCCCTTACAGGCGCGCCTTTGAGTTTCCCTGTTACAGTAGCAGTGCCTCAGCGAGGATTGGCATTTAATTTCTTCAATGGCAATTTTAATGCCTGCTATTTTGACGCGACTAAAGGCCAGCAGGTTTGCGTAGGCTATGTTAAGGGAGCAGGCGTCTCGCTTAGCGCATTCCTAGGAGACTCTTTCCTTGCGTTTACCAACCAGTTCTGCAATGCAGCTAATCTCTATGCCAGCCAGATAGATCCCCATGATGCTTCAGCAAAGTTGTTGAGATTCCAGCAGACGCTAACCCCGCCTTTGCCTGAGCGCAACAAAGCAGGGCAGAGCTGGGTTGCTGAATGGATACTGAAACCTCCAATTCTTCCAGAAGGCCTGAAAGTGAACTACCCTGTTACAGCAAGAACATCGTACTTTTATACCTCCAATGCCCAGGTTAATATCCGCGCATTCAATAAAGATGAGTTCAAGCGCAGGCAGATCACAGGAGATCCTGCAATAGCAAACAGTCCGATGGTAATAGACAATGTGCACGCTGCGCCTATTCAGATTGTAGCCACCCGCGGCGACAATCCCATGATAATCAACCAGGACATTAATCTGGGGCCAGTGGAATATTTCTCCTACACCTTTGAATTGGTGAATACAGGAGAAGGCTACCCGTTGCCGACGAGCGGACTGGATGTTCCAGGAGGACTGGGCCCTGCTACAGAAAGCGGATTTGTATTCGCTGTTGCGACTATAAACGGCCCTGGCGCCTTCTTTTCCAACTGCCTGGGACAGACAGACACAGAGATATATATATCGAGCAGCATTGCACAGAACCTGGTAAAAATCCGCTCTGACAAGCGCGCGCCATTCGGCTGCCAGATAGGCATTGACAGGACAAGATGGATCAGCAATCCAGTGGGCACGGTCTCTATCACATTCCAGATCTTTTACAGATATTACATTGATCGCGAAGTCTCTGTGAGGGTTATCGGGCCTGAGAGGTTTTAGGGTCCGATAGTTACTATGTTATTGCCCAAATGCAATCCTATCAGCCAAGCACAGCTACGGCCCATCCTACAATCTATATAAATAAGATAAGTATATAAATCTTACTAATAAGATTATATGTAGGTGATAGAAATGGAAAATGAGTTTGATGTGACAAAGATGTCAAGCCGCGGCCAAGTAGTGATACCCCAAGAATTAAGAGAGAAAATGCACCTAAGGGAAGGTTCGAAATTTGCTGTAGTCGGGATGCAGGACACAATAATTTTGAAGAAATTAGAACCACCAAAATGGGAAGATTTTGACAAGGCAATAAGCAATCTGAGAAAGTTCGGCAAAGAAAAGGGGATTACAGAAAAAGACGTAGGCAAAGCTGTCCGTAACGCAAGAAAAAGTGGTTAAAGTGTATGCGATCGTGCCAGATACAAATGTCCTTGTTTCTGGATCAATAGTCCCTTATGGAAATCCGGCTTTTATCCTTGACAGTTGGAGAAACGGAAAAATCCAGATAATCACGTCGCTGGAGATACTTGAAGAATTTAAGAGGGCTATGCTAGAATATTTGCATGTTCCAAAAGACGAAGTCGAAGTTCTCAATGCATTCTTTATCTGGAAAGGTAAGGTAGTAGAGCCAAAACAAAAGTTTGATGTTATAAAAGAAGATCCAAACGACAATAAATTCTTGGAAGTAGCGGTAGAAGAAAAAGCCGATTACATAGTTTCTGGTGATAAAGATCTTCTAAGGCTTGGGAGTTTTATGGGAATAAAGATTATCTCGCCAGCAGAAATGGTAAACATCCTGAAGAAATTATAAACTACTAATCAAC
>JACQNX010000039.1 GCA_016202875.1 Candidatus Aenigmatarchaeota archaeon
ATGTTCTTCTGTCATATAAATAGTTAATGCAAGCCGATTTTTCTGAAAGAATGTTTTCAGTCAGAATTTTAGATGATTTTTTACAAAAGTAAATTTGCAGAAAACATGACATCAAAATGGGCCAGGAGAGGATCGAACTCTCGACTTCTGGTCTGATAAGATAAATGTTAAACAGATCTCCAGTTGGCTTGGATGCTGCCTGGATTTTCTTGCTACCCCAAACAGGTCATATAAGACTGGTGCCCTACCACTAAGCCACTGGCCCAGTTTGTTTTCTATTTATTAATCAGAGTTTGCTTTTAAAACTGATATACAGCGGGGATCAGTGCGAACCATACCAACAGGCTTTATGTGAACTGCACGATGCCTTACACCGTAAACTTAAGAACTTTTTAGTTGAATGCTTTAGTGATAAATATGAGGGAAATTGTCAAACGTGTGGAGAACGTGCTGGATAAGATGGGATATGACTACTGCGATTACTTCGGCTGTTTTGATATAGCAGCCAAGAAAGGGAGAAAGCTTATTCTCATAAAAGTGCTCAGCAACGTGGATTCGATCCAGGAAGAACAGGCAACCAGCATCAAAACTATATCAAGCAACCTGGATTCTACTGCACTGATAGTCGGCGAGAAGACTAGACGGCAGGAGCTTGAGGAAGATATCATTTACAACAGGTTTGATATACCAACAATGAGCATAGAAACAGTGGAAAATATTTTTTCACATGAATCCAAACCGCTTGTAATACGCAGGAGGGGCGGTTTTTTTGTGGAAATTGATGCAGGACTGCTCAAGAAAAAAAGACAGGCCCATGACCTCACGCAAGCGAAACTAGCTGAAAAAGTCGGAACAACAAAAAAGTGCATATATGAACATGAAAAGACGAACAAAAAGGCGGCGCAGGAAACGGCAGAAAAAATAGAATCCTTTCTGGGAAAAGTGTCAGTTCCTGTTTCATTGGAGTGGTACATGGAAAGTACAAACACCAAGCCAAAAGGCAGTTTTGAAAGCATGGTGTCAAGGCATTTCAATTCTATAGGATTTGAGACGAGCCATGTATATCAGGCTCCTTTTAACATCATCGCAAAAAGCAAGGAAATAATGATTCTTTCAGAGGCCCAGGAAAACAGCGAGAAAATAGAGAAGATCCTCTCAGAAATGATAAGTTTCTCCAAACTGGTCCGCAAACCCATTATAGCAATAACCAAAGAGGAAGCCGAGCTTGATATACCAACAGTGAGGGCAAAGGACCTGAAGAACTGTTCTGCAAGGGATATAAAGAAACTCGTGAAGAAATGGTGAAGCTGCTAATTATCCCAGCGCCTGTAGCAAAGGTTTATAAAGTTTTTGTTTATAGTTTAGCCAGTATACTTTCATGCACAGTTTTAAGAGAGTTGAGAAAAATGGATGATTATGAAAAAAGAATGGCGGAAATGGGGTTAGTTCCTAACCCACTACTAAAAGAAGCACAACATTTTTTGTTAGGTTGTTGGGATGCTGAAAATAATGTAAATCCATATTCTAGATTAGATAGGATGGAAGACGTTCATTTTGGTGCGCGCATTGCGTTCTCATGTAGATATATGCAAGGTTATTCTATGGGACTTAAATTGCGCGCTAAAGCAATTGATAAATTTGATTTTTCTAAAATGCGGGAGTAGGAGGTAATTGAAATGGTAGCACAACTGGGCGGACAGCCTATATTCATTCTGCCTGAGGGAACTCTTCGCTCTACAGGAAAAGATGCACAGGCACGGAACATAGCAGCAGCCAAGGCTGTTGCTGAGACTGTAAGAACGACCTTGGGGCCAAAGGGCATGGACAAGATGCTTGTTGATTCCATAGGCGACGTGACTATAACAAACGACGGCGCCACGATACTTGATGAGATGGAGATCGAACACCCTGCAGCAAAGATGATGGTTGAGGTCGCGAAGACGCAGGAAGATGAGGTTGGCGACGGGACAACGACGGCTGTTGTGATAACAGGCGAGCTGCTCAAGAAAGCAGAAGGGCTTATAGAGCAGGATGTGCATCCGACTGTCATAATCCGAGGGTACAGGCTTGCAAAGAACAGGGCACTGGAATTGCTCGAGAAGCAGGCAGAAGCAGTCACTGTGAACGATTTCGATGTACTGGAAAAAATAGCGCTTACTGCAATGACTGGCAAGAGCGGCGAATCTGCAAAAGAAGGACTTGCGAAACTGGCAGTTGAAGCGGTAAAAACTGTGTGCACTGTCGAGAATGGAAAGGCTGTGGTTTACAAAGATAACATAAAGATCGAGAAGAAACAGGGCGGCTCGCTGGATGACACAGAACTTATACGCGGCATAATAATAGACAAGGAAGTTGTGCACTCAAACATGCCGAAAAAAATCAAGGACGCGAAAATTGCGCTTATCGATGTTGCGCTGGAAGTGAAGGAGACCGAGACAAACGCGGAAATAAGGATAACAAGCCCTGACCAGCTGCAGGCATTCATTGAGCAGGAATCGAAGATGCTCAAGGACATGGTAAGCAAGGTTGCTGCATCAGGGTGCAATGTCCTGTTCTGCCAGAAAGGCATTGACGACCTTGCGCAGCACTATCTTGCAAAGAATGGCATACTTGCTGCGCGCAGGGTGAAGAAAAGTGATATGGAAAAGCTGGCTAAAGCAACAGGCGCGAAGATCGCCACAAGCCTGGACGAACTGGCAAAGGAAGACCTGGGATATGCGGGGCTTGTGGAAGAGATGAAGGTCGGCGGGGAGGATATGATTTTCGTAAGGGAGTGCAAGAACCCGAAGGCTGTGTCTATTTTTGTCCGCGGCGGGACAGAGCATGTTGTGGACGAGGCGAAGCGCGCGATGGACGACGCCGTGCTCGGGGTTGCTGCTGCTTTGGAAGTGGGCAAGGTTGTGACAGGCGGCGGCTCGATAGAGATTGAGATCGCGAGAAAATTAAGGGAATATGCAGAAAGCGTGGGCGGAAAAGAGCAGCTTGCGATAAACGCGTTTGCTGAAGCAGTTGAGATCATTCCCAGGACTCTGGCAGAGTCGACGGGAAAAGACCCGATAGATATCCTTGTTGACCTCAGGAACAAGCACGAGAAAGGAAATAGCTACTTCGGCGTTGATGTCATACACGGCACAACAAGCGACATGAAGGTGAACGGCGTGATAGAGCCGCTGAAAATAAAGACGCAGGCTATCAAATCTGCGAGCGAAGCTGCGGAGATGATACTGCGCATAGACGACGTTATCCAGAGCAAGGGCGGCGGCGCAGGAAAAGGCATGCCTCCCGGAATGGGCGGCGACATGGGCAACGGAGATTATGGGGAATAAATTTTGAAGAAGTGAATTGTATGCCAACCGAAACTCAGACTATAGTTGCCTTCCCAGGCTTCACATACCGAGGATTTGATGTTCCTGCCTTGGAAATGCCTGCATCTTTGATTGAAAATCTGGGAACAACTGAACTACCGCCGGCTCGAAGCCGGCGGGATCCTGTAGTCGATCATGCAACTGTCCAATGTTTGTGCTGACAATGATCGATATAGAACTTGACCGTGTCCGCCCGCACGCTTCCGACGCTCCGATAGAAGTACCCGCG
>JACQNX010000040.1 GCA_016202875.1 Candidatus Aenigmatarchaeota archaeon
GTAGTCTTATATCCTCTAGTTTAGAAAGTTCTTTTACAACATAAATATAATTTTCGCGCATTTTTTTCAGACGGGCAGATAATTTATTCATTTGAGAATATGCAAGTGCACCTCGCAGATTATCCATGCGGAAACTGTATATGGGATATTCAGAATCCTCGAAATCTATGCTATGTGACATAAAGTGCTTTTTCCAGCGGCCTTCGTAAGCACCCGAAAGGGTGATAGATCTCGCAAACAATAAGTCATCATTAACTAACAATAGCCCGCCTTCACCCGTATTGCACGATTTATCAGATTGCATGCTAAAAGCTCCAAAATGACCCCATGTCCCAAGATATTTTCCGCGGAATTTGACACCCATTGCAGGAACAGCATCTTCTATCACTTTGAGACCAACAGAGTCTGCGAATTCCATTATAGATTTCATGTCGCTAGCCGAACCGCGCATATGAACAACAACAAGCGCTTTCATTCTTGGGTTATATTTTCGTTTCAAATCATCTATATCCAGATTTAATTTCTCGTCGACCTCGATCAATATGGGTTTAGCACCAGCAAGAAGTATAGCACTAGGTGTAGCTGCGAAGGTAAATCCAGGCAATGCAACTTCATCGCCCGGTTTTATACCGAGGCTCATAAGAGCTAATGTTATTGCCACAGTGCCGCTTGAAACTGCAAGAGCGTGTTTCGCTCCAAAAAAGTCTTCAGCAACTTTTTCAAATTTACCTACAGGCGTTTCAGATAGTGGTCTTAAATCGTATCGAAAAAGGAGTTTTGATCTAAGGGCTGCCAGAAGTTCTATTTCATCATTTTCGTCTAAAATAATGTCTCCTTTATCGTAAGTTGGCCATGGCTTACGCCTAGTTGGTTCGCCGCCTTCTATTGCTAGCATTAAAACCGAGTCCTCAGACCGAACGTCAAATTTTTTCATACTACCAACTTAAAACAAACCTTTCTTATAAAAATGGAATTAAGAAACTTTAAATTATTGATGTTTATACCATATTGTAGCCTGTAGTATGAGAACGTATTAAAACCGGCTATTTTTGATATTATATAACCATTTTCCATTTAATGAAGGTTTTATAAATGTTAACAGAAAGAGTGTACTACGCGGTGAGGGTGTAGTGTAGATATGAAAGATTGCAACAAAATACCCGATGTTGTTTACCTCTCTGAGGAACCCCGCGTCCCGATGCTGAACCCGAAACACGGGATTTATGAACCGCCTGTTGCATTCGTCCCGGCAAGAGAAGATTTCATTTATTGCGACCCGAGCGGCGGAAAGAAGGTTGAGTGTAATAAATTATTTGGAGATTTGAAACATGAAACTGGAACTGAAAAACGAGCGGCTTAATCCTCACTTAAAGAGGAAAGAGCTGGAGATAGAAATAGATCATGAGAATGAGGCGACACCGCAAAAGGCAGCGTTGGTGGAGTTAATTGCAGAGCAGTTCGGACATACTATTGAAAACACAGACGTGCGCGGCATTTACACACACCGTGGTGCTGGAAAATCGCGTGCAAAGGTTTTTGTGTGGGCTGAGAAGAAGGTAATTAACGAGATAGCAGGTGAACAGAAAAAAGAAGAAAGCAAAAAGGGGAGTATTGAGACAGAGCCCAAAGCACAAACACAGAAAACGGAAGCAGCTGCTGACGAAAAGAAAGAAGGAGACTAAAACATGCCGCGATATCAAGAAGAAGCGCCAAAAGAGAAGGAAAAACCAAAAAAGGAGAAGAAGCCGCAGAAAGAACGGCCAAGGTCGAAGAAGAAGCACACAAAGGTGCAGGTCTGGAAATTATATTCTGTTCAGGGCGGCAAAGCTGAGCGCAAAGGCGAGTACTGCCCAAGATGCGGGGCTGGAACATTTTTAGCTGTTTACAAGAACAGGAAATACTGCGGCAAGTGCGGCTGGGCGCAGGTGCAGGAAATGAAGGCTTAAATTATTTCTATTGAATTTACATCCATGGCATGCGTACATTGTTTTCACATAGGGCTCTGCTTGGGAAAATGCAGGGGAAATAGCTATATTTCTGCTGAATACGAATCTACTATAAGGAGAGGCAATAGAAATGACACTTACGGGCGTTAAGAAAGTTATCGGGGATTATGAAATCTTCTTTTCTGACTTACTCCATCGATTAAAGGGAGCTGGAATTGATGTCAAGGGAATGCCAATGAGTCATCTCCTTTACCGAACTACTACTGTTCCAGAATATGAGAAAATACGCGATCAATTAAAGACATTTTGCAAAGAATTCGCCGAAACGCAGTTCAACGGAAGAGCTGTCTCAATACTGGTTCTCAAAAACACATTAGTTCTTGAGGACGGCTTCACGGTTTCCGTTATTGAACTTCCAGCGCCTCGGCCAGCGCATATGTACCCGAGCGGACTTGAAAGCATTGGAATAATTGTAGGAGATGAGCTCCCCGAGTTTAATAAGAAATATGAAAATAAATTAACCGGGATAAAAGATCATGGGATACACTGCAAGCCAAGTTTTATAACATTTGATAACGGTAAAACTGCGAAATTTTATGAGATCTCTCTTCAAAAAATTGTGGAACTACAAGGATGGCAATTTGAGAAGCTTTCGGGCATAAGAGGTGGTGAAAATAAAACCTAATTTGATGTGTCTAGGCATCGAGGGCACGGCACATACCTTCGGAGTCGGGATATTTGACGGAGAGAAAATACTGTCCAATGTAAAAGACGCGTACGTGCCGAAAAAAGGGAGCGGCATACACCCTGCAGAGGCTGCAGAGCATCACAGGAATGTTGCGAAGCGCGTTTTTGATGAAGCTCTTGAGAAAGCGGGCATGACAATTAAAGAAGTCGATTACATTGCCTACTCAAAAGGGCCCGGGCTGCCGCCATGCCTGAAAGCTGTTGCTGATTTCGTGAAAATACTGCCGGAGAAAGGGATAATAGAGGTCAACCATCCTGTCGCGCACATAGAAATCGCAAAATTCATCACAGGGGCAAAGGATCCTGTTGTAATATACGTCAGCGGCGGAAACACGCAGATCATTGCTTATGCAGCTGGCAGATATCGCGTGTTTGGGGAGACAGGGGATATCCCCATAGGGAACGCTATAGACGTCTTCATAAGGGAGGCGGATGGGAGGCAGCCTGGAGGACCTGTACTAGAAGATCTGGCAGAGCTATCAGAAAAGAATTACATAGAGCTGCCATATGTAGTCAAAGGCATGGATTTATCCTTTTCAGGCATTGTCACTGCTGCCCTGAGCAAATACAAGAAAGACAAAAAGCAGCTTAACAATCTCTGCTTCTCTTTCCAGGAGACGTGCTATGCAATGCTCACTGAGGTGACAGAAAGGGCGATGGCGCACACAGGGAAAACAGAGCTTCTGCTCACAGGCGGTGTCGCTGCATCAAAACGGCTCAGGGAAATGCTCAGCATCATGGCGCAAGAGCGCGGCGGCAGGGCGTTCTTCTGCCCGCTTGAATACTGTGGAGATAACGGGACAATGATCGGCGTGGCAGGATACTTAGCAGCAAAATCAGGGCAGAAGCCGGTAAAAAAATCACAAGTGGACTTCAACTCGAAATGGCGCGTGGATGAAGTTGAGGTTTTATGGGTGTAACTTACATCAGCCAGTCAACTGCTCCATCTCCTCTAAGAATGCCTTTTGTCCTCGATCTTTCGTATACAGGTGAAATCATAAACTTGCCGCCTTTCTTTTCAAAATGCATATACTTATCGCGGGCATTGGTGATGGTAATAGCATAAATAGAAAAATTTTCTGCCAACATCCAATACAATGTTGCAGCTGATGGCATAGATGAACCTGCCAGTGCTGACTTGTGAAGACTCCTGTAAGAGGCTGTTCCTATCTCCTCATAAAAAGATGTCATGCCGCGCTCTTTCAGGTACTCTGGGAACATTCCTATAGTAAAGAGCGCGAAGTTGCCTACATCTTGGTGCAATAAATTTTGCGGTGTTCTGTCTTGTGCTAAAAGCCTCTCGGTAATTGTCTCTAATCTCCCATAATTTTTGTCTGCAGGGAAAAATCTTTGGATTCCTAAAAAATTTGTCATCATGCCAGACAAATATTCAATAACAGCCTCGTTCTCAGGTTCAAATGCATCTGCAAAACCTAATTCTAAGTCCTGAGCTCTCATGAGATCAAAATCAGAAAAAGAGAGGTGCAAAACTGAAGTAAAAAAATTCATTGCCTGCGGAAATTCTTTGCGACTCATTGAGATTATATTTTAGTCGATGATCCTTAAATAATTTACAACAACTTTAAAGTCATGAAAACTGTAATAATAAAAGCAAATGACAGCATGAATAAAGCAGTAGAAATTCTGAAAAGAGGTGGTCTCATTATTTACCCTACAGAAACGCAATATGGGATCGGTGCTGATGTTTCTAATGATGAAGCTATCAGGAAAGTACTTGAAGTGAAAAAAAGACAGGAAGACAAGAAAATCATCTGGGCATTTTCCGATATGCGAATGATAAAGAAATATTTTTCGCTTAATAAGGAACAAGAAAAACTTGTCAGTAAGCTGATGCCCGGCCCTTTCACGCTTGTGGTAAATGGACAGGGTTTCAGGATTCCTGACAACAAGACAGCAGCAAAAATCATCAAGCAATTCGGCAAGCCCATAACAACGACTTCGGCAAATATCTCAGGAAAAGACCCACCGAATAAGATTGCTGATGTTGTCAAATTGTTTGATGGAAAAGTTGACATTATCATTGACACTGGAAACATCAGGAAAAACAGGCCTTCGACAGTGTTCAGATGGGAGGATAAGAGAATAGTCAGAAAAGGACCTATGAACAGAAAGGAGATAATGGAGGCGTTAAAAAGCTGAATTTATTTCTTTGACGCTAGTTTCTTGCTCGAATAATTTCTGTATTTCTTACACTTCACAACCTGTATCTTCTTTCCGAGCTTCTCTTTCACGCCGGGCGGCAGTTCCTGATCATAACCGAGCACAATGACAGAGGGCTTGAATCTCTTTACAACTTTAAAATAATCCTGCGGATCACCAACAACAGCCTGATCTGCGATCTTTAATTTTTCCATATTTTTCTTTCTCTGCTTGGCAGGAACTGCATAGGGGCGTTTGTTATGCGCATCGTTTGCGATGACTACAACAAGCCTGTCACCCATCGCTCTTGCTTTTTTCAGGAGCCATACATGACCTGGATGGATCTTGTTGAACTTGCCGCCTGTGAGGACTGTTTTCATGCTATCGCACTCACAATTTTGAAAGAACCTCTATGAGCTGATCGTGTATTCTTGTGCCGTTCGTGATTAATATACCTTCTGATGCAGCAGTCCATGGCATATTTTTCCAGTCCGTAATCTTGCAGCCCGCCTCTTTGGCTATGACCAGCGCAGGAGCGATGTCAAAGATCTTGCTGCTGCTGAGGTAGGCGTCGTTGCGGCCGCAGGCCACAAAGGCGATGTCAAGATTCCCGCTTCCGAGCCTGCGCAGGTCGCGGCCCATTTGCTTGAGCTGAACCCATGCTTTTCCTATTTTTTCTATCTCTTCGGGATTATTCTTGTGGCAAAAATTGATGAGCGTTTTCCTGATATCGTCGTTTTTTGAAACGTGAATTTTTTTGCCATTCAGAAAAGCGCCTTTTCCTTTTGCAGCAGTAAAGATCTCACTGGTTATTGGACTGAAAACAACACCAACTAGGGGCTCGTTACCTTTCATCAGGCCAATGGCAGTGCAAAAGAAAGGGATTTGTGTGACGTAGTTTGTCGTACCATCTAGTGGGTCTATATACCAAGTGAATTCAGATTTACCTGATTTGTGCATTGACTCCTCTGATTTTATTGTATGATCAGGGAATTCTTCTTCTAATATTGTACAAATTTCACAGTCTGCTTCCAAATCAATCTGTGTTACCAATTCTTGCCAGTTTTCTTTCTCCTTTTCTTCGAGAACCAAGCCATAACTTTCTTGTATTATTTTTCCTGCTGCTTTAGCAGCGTTAATTGCAATATTCAGTTCGTATTCGTACATAGAACAATAATTTCATTAGAAAACTTCAAATATGTTTACGGCAGAAAACACGTATACGCGGCATGCCAAAACATTCTTTTATAAACATTGGCATTCCCATATTTTGTTAGGCGAATAGATGGGAGCAAAAAAATATTTTAGTGGCAGGCGAACTAGCAGATTGGCTGCCATAGGATTTGGAATGGCATTGCTGCTGAATGGAAAACCAATGGCACAGGATGCAAGAACTTATACCGACTCATTAATAGGTTATTGGAAGTTTGAAGGAAATCCTCTGGATTCCTCAGACAAAGGCAACAATGGCCAGGAGATAGGGAATCCTAAATATGTTCTAGGAAAAATTGGACAGGCAATCAGCCTAGACGGCAAGGATGATTATGTGCGAGTCTTTTCTTCTGACAGCCTGGAAACATGGCATGCAGCGAGACAGTTAACTATCGAGGGCTGGGTTTATCCAACACGATTTGAGCGAGACATGTTCGTATTCGGTAAACAGGGCGGAGAGTGTCAGGATGAGTTCTCCGTGGAAATTTTAAGCAGCGGAGAAGTTGCTGCTCAGATTGTTGATGATTGTGCTTCTCCTTCCCAGATAGTCTCAACAACGAAGCTCAAACCCAATGAGTGGACTCATATTGCTTTTGTATATGACAAAACAGTTGTCCGACTATATATCAATGGGGACCTTGAAGTAGCTGAAACAGGTGTCGGAGCGCCAGTTAATCACAGAGAATCGCTAGATATTGGACATGTTGGAGGCGATCCTGGACATGAGTACATCTTCTCCGGTATGATTGACGAAACCAGATTCTGGAACACGGCTTTGACACAAGACGAAATCAAAGCGAACATGAATAGAGAACTGACAGGGAAATAAGATAAAATTCAATCATGCGCGAAAACCACGACAGCCTGCGGGCCTGTGATTTTTTCAATCTTCACGAAGCCGAAGCGCTCGAACTGGACAACATCGCCGACCCTGGCGAGCTTGATGTTCAGTTCACCGTAACCTTTGATGATTTTGTCAGACTTTATTACCCTCACTGTAGTGTGTTTTGCAGGCACCCACTGTATCTTGGGCACTGCCTTGTTTCCCACAGACGTGAACTCAGAGTGTTCGCTGAGTTTGATGTTGCACAGGTCTTTTAACCGGACTTCCAAGCCTTTGTACTGCTCAAAATCTTCTGCATCGATAAAA
The DNA here is from genome assembly GCA_016202875.1 of Candidatus Aenigmatarchaeota archaeon. GTDB lineage: Archaea > Aenigmatarchaeota > Aenigmatarchaeia > GW2011-AR5 > GW2011-AR5 > JACQNX01. The sequence goes on from JACQNX010000040.1 coordinate 7,216, forward strand.
AACGTGTCGCTCAGTGAGAAATTCCTGAATCCCAGATTTGCATCGGGGTGCATGGGAATTTTTGCTTTCTTAATTTTCATGCCTTTCACAACAATTTTCTTTGGGTTCGGGATAAAGAAAAATCTCTTGGCATGCTTGTCTATAAGCTTCCTGTTGTAGGCAGAAAGGTTCTCAAAGCTTATTGTGACGTCGCTTGGCTTAGGACCAATCTCTATTATTATCTGCCTAATGGCCTCAGGCAAAAATCCGCGCCTTTTCAGCGCGCGCAGTGTGCCAAGACGGGGGTCATCCCAGTTTGTGAACTTCTTCTTTGCAATGCCCTCGCGAATCCGGCTCTTGCTCATTACCATGTCTGACATAGAGAAGCGGCCGAGTGTAATGACAGCTGGATAGCTCCAGCCCATATGCTGATAGAGATAGCGCTGCTTGACCTCATTGGTAGAATGTTCCTGGCCGCGGAAGATATGCGTGACACTCAGAAGGTGATCATCAATAGCAGATGCAAAATTGTAGAGCGGCCAGAGCTTTGCTTTCTGCAGGGGGTGCTTGGGCTTGTCCACAATGCGAAATGCAGGCCAGTCCCTGACAGCAGGGTTCTTTGCGTCCATGTCTGTTTTTATGCGCAGCACAGCCTGGCCCTGCTTATACGCATGGGACACCATCCTTTTCCATTTCTTCAGCGTTGTCTTTATATCCTGCCTTCGGCAGTCACAGGATTGTGACTTATCACGGAGTGATTTCCACTTCTCACCACAGGTGCAGACATAAGCAGCCTCTTTTTTTATGAGCTCCTCGGCATACTTGTAATAAATCTTCAGGCGCTTGGACTGTATTATTTCCTGATGTATGCGTATACCAAGCCATTTCAGGTCTTCTCTTGCCCATTTGTAGAACTGTTTTTCCGGTGTTTTTACTTTGGGATCTGTGTCTTCAAAGCGCAGGATAAACTTTCCATTGTATTTCTTCGCATACTCATCGCAGAGCACTGCAGGCCGCGCATTGCCCATGTGCAGTGCGCCATCTGGATTGGGAGCAAACCTGACCACGAACTTGTCCTTGCGTTCGAGATCAGGCAGGCCTTTCCTCTCTTCCCGGTGCGTTGGGACATAGCCGCCCATTTTTTCCAGTTCTTTTCTCTGCTGCTTCGGTGACATGCGGTTTATTTCTTCTGCAATGCGGTCTATCTGGGACCTCAGCATAAGGACCTGGCTACGCAGATCAGGGTGATCGCCCAGTATCTTACCCAGGACGCTCTTAGGCTGGGCGGTTCCTTCATGCTCTGTTGCATTAATAAGACAGTACTTACGGATAATATAGTCTAGAGAATCTGCCATATGTGTTATAGTTATTAGTCATGAGACCTTAAAAAGGTTTGAAAAGAATCGCTTTCCATGGGCAAGAGTCCAATAAATAAACATGCGTATTTCGCTGCTGTTACAGCTGCAACATTATGGGGAATATTCTTTCTGATCGCAAAAATTTCTTTGCTCGACCTTCCAGTTTTCAATATAATAGCATACAGGTACATTCTTGCATGCCTGCCCTTCCTCGTCCTCATGCTTGCAAGCGGCCGGTTCCCGGACAAAAAAACAATAGCAAGCGGTGTAATTCTTGGTTCTATCCTGTTTACTGCAGATTTTTCCCAGCTTACCGGCATTTCACTCACTACGGTTTCTAGCAGCGCTCTATTGAGCCAGGGACTTATAATTTTTACTCCTGTGTTTTTGCTTTTCCTAGGATTCCGCATCAAGAAATTTGATTTTCTCCGACCAGCCATAGCACTCATAGGACTTTATCTATTTGCTGTAAAAGAAGCGTTTTCAATATCAGTCGGAGACATTTTTATAATAGGGTTTGCGGTTGCCATTTCCGTATATTTTATTGCGAATGAAAAATTAGTTCAAAAATCCCCCTTGACAAGCTTATTGGCTGTCCAGTTCCTTACAGAAGGACTATTGGGCATCCTGTTTTCTGTTGCAACAGGCGGCATAATATTTCCGCAGGCCCCGGTTTCATGGCTTCAAATTTTATATCTAGGCATCGCTGCAACTTGCCTCGGCTGGGGGCTGAACTCATGGGCCCAAAAGAGCATACCGTCGCATCATGTTGTAATCATATACATTTTAGAGCCTCTTGTAGCCGGCTTCCTAGCTTTCGTTTTCTTTTCAGAAACTCTAACAATTAAGGAGCTGATAGGAGCTGCGCTGATTTTATTTGCAGTGATAATGCCTGCAATATATTCAAGAAAAAATAGAAAACGATGATTTTTATGAAATACTTCTACAAAGATTTGTCGCTTGAAATACCTGATTCAGTCTATCTCCCCAGAGAAGACTCTGAATTGCTTGCAGAGGTTATTGAACAGCAAGACCTGAAAGGCAAGAAATGCCTGGACATGGGCTGCGGCTCTGGACTGCTTGCTGTTTTCATGGCAAAGCAAGGTGCTATTGTAACTGCCGCTGATATCAATTTAGACGCCGTCAAGATGGCAAGAGAAAATTCCATAAATAACCAGGCAGAAGTTTATGCCGTCTTTTCCAATCTATTCTCAAATATCATGGAAAAATTTGACCTCATTGTTTTCAATCCGCCCTACCTTCCGGGAGATGATAAAGAGAAATCTGAGATAACTTATTACGGCGGAAAGGGTGGGAGAGAAGTTATCGGAAAATTCCTCCAGCAGGCAAAGAATTTCCTCAAGAAAAACGGAAAAATCTTATTTCTGATCTCGACTGTGACAGGGGAGAACGAAGTTAAGGAAATTGCATGGGAGCGTGGCTACAAAATAAAGGACGTGAAAAGGAAAAAAGTGCCATGGGAGGAGCTTATTATTCTTGAACTTGAGACCCGCTAAAATGAAGCTTTTAACTTTGTATTGCAAATAACAAACATGCCTGTCAATGCCCCGATGGAATACTACAAAGCCGAGGAGAAGTTCAAGTCCGCAAAGACCAGAGAAGAGAAGATCGCTGCCCTGGAAGAAATGATAAGGCTGCTGCCCAAGCATCATGGCAGCGAGAATGCGCATGCGCAGCTCAAGTCCAGGCTCGCAAAACTCAAAAAAGAAGGCGAGAAAAAGGGCGCAAAGAAATCTGGCATAAGGAAAGAAGGGGATGCACAAATCTGCCTGCTGGGATTTACAAATTCCGGAAAATCGTGGCTTCTGTCAAAGCTGACTAGCGCGAGGCCAAATATCAGCGAGCATCCCTTCACGACAACGAAACCTGAGATCGGCATGATGGACTACAAGGGCATAAAGATACAAATTGTTGAGATACCTGCAACATTTGATCCAAGCTTCATGAGCATCGCGAGGACTGCTGATGCTGTTTTGATTGTTGTGCGCGATGACAACGAGCGTATAGGACTGGAAGAAAAGCTCAGGGACAACTTCATCAGGACGCAGCTGGTCATCGCCAACCCTCTCAGAGAAAGGCCGGAAATAATAAAGGAAAAGATCTGGAGCGCGCTGGACATGATAATTGTATACACAAAAGCCAAAGGCAAGAAAGCTGCAATCCCGATGGCCCTTCCCAAAGGCGCCACTCTAATACAATTTGCAGAGAAGGTGCACAAGGACTTTGTGAAGAACTTCAGATTTGCGCGCATTGAGCGGGAAGAAAACAAACGAAAGAGAATCATACAAGCAGGTTTGAACTATCCGCTGGCAGACGGGGATGTAGTCGAAATACATACGAAATGATTTTCTACGTATCCAACAACTTACTGTTGTTTTGGTGTGACAAAAAAATCAAAGTAAACGACAAAGATGCATTTACTGTATAAAAATAAGCGGTGAATATATGGCATTTGAATTTCTTTCACAGCTGGACACAACAACTGCATTTCTTCTCATCATAATCTTTATTCTTTTCATGCTCTCGTTCAAGAAAGTGCTGGGCATACTGAAAAATGCACTCATAATCGTAGTAGCTTCTGTACTGTTTCCTATATTGGCCAGTAAATTTCTAGGCTTGCCCATTCCTATTGATGGAGAGACAATAATATCTTTCGTCATCATAGGCCTTGCAATGTACTTTCTTTACATCCTCGGCTCTGTTGTTTACAAAGCGCTCTCGCTTTTTGAAAGAGGAGCGAAACAAAAATTGCCGTCTATAGAAAAGGGGAAGAAAAGCGCAGAAGAACATGAAATACAAGAAAATGTGCAAAGAGTGGACAGGACAAAGCCTTTTGTTGTCGGGAACAAGCGCGCAAGAAGAAAGTGGGAGAAAGACTATGTTGAAATAGAAAGAAAAAAAGACGAAGCCCACGGACGCACGCAAAAGCGCAAGAAGAAAAAAGCGCGGATAGAAAAGATAAGGATTATTGGGGAGGGAGAAGATTAGCATTACTCTTTTTTAAAAACTACCTCATATCCATTGGCTCTGAGACTTTTAATTAAAAATTTGCCGTTTTCCTCGTACCTGCCAGTCATTTCAAGCGGTTCTTCATCGCCGTCTCTAATTTCAGACTGGATGAGCGCCACGGCTTCTGCATTTCTCTCGGTAGAATCACCTGCAAAATCCAGAGGCGACACCGCCAAGACATACTTGTTTCCGACATCAAGAACAGCTGCTATGCACCCTCCTGACTGCCCGTATGTCCCAGCTGCGCTTACCGGCTTTCCTCTGAGCGTTATTTCTCCTGCTGGATAAGTTTCTGCTTCCGGCTGCTGCGCTTTTCTGGTGGGTTCGCCTGCGCAGCCTGCAAGGGATAAAAACAATGCTCCAACAGCCAGTGGGTTATATATCTTTCTCATGATTATCGCTACAAAGACTATAGCAAAAAGATATTTAAGCGTTAAAATATTAGTGCCAAATTCTTTACCCGATCCTGATTCCTGCAGATGGGATGGCAATATACTTCGCCTTGCCCTTTATCTTAAGCACATTCTTCTCTAGCGTGAGACTGGTGCTGACAGAACGCATCTCTAAACGGCCCTGGAATCTGGTGAACGAGTTATTAAGCGTGATCTGGCCCTGTGCATCTTCAAATAGAATATTCTTGATGAGAACATCAGTGGCATTAAGCTTGTCAGGATCTGCAGACAGATTAAAACGAATATCCTGCAGTTTAAAGCCGCTGCTCTCTGCAACAGAGGATGCAAAACCTTTGAGTGTGAATTTTTCTGAAAACGAGCCTGAGCCCGTAAAGCCTAGAATAGATACGCTCCTGAAAGCAACAGCGCTCTCGCCGAAATTCGCTTGACCGATTCCTTCAATTATTATAGTTGAATTGGAAGCCTCGAAGTCAACATCCTCGAACTGCTCCAGCTCAAGCAAAAAATCTATGTTGCTCTTTTCGCCCCAGCCAATTCCTATGACGCCTGCTGTATCTGATAATTTAGTTGCTATCTGGTCAAAAAAATTTGATACCGGAGGCGCAGAGCTGACAAATACTGCCAGAACGCCGAGCACGATGAGCAGCGTCACTACAATTTTCCAGTCAGGCATGCTTTTTCTATGTCTCTGTGAATATAAAAACAATTACATTTCAATTGCGGAAAAATAATTTGTATTTAAGCTTTTCCTGTCATTCATAGTGCAGTGATAAAAATGCTCCTTGCGCAGTCCGATATTATGGGAACAGTGATATGGTTTGTGCTGTTCTTTTTGCTGATTTTCCTTTACCCGCGGCTCATGCTGTCGCAGCTAATCTACAAGATAGAGCAGTCTGCTGTAAGGATGGAGGCGATGACCAAGAAGTCCATAGGCATTGTTTCCAAAAGGTCGGGCAATGCGAAAGATGCAAAGCAGAGGATAGACGCATTCACAGAATTCTTTGTTGTCGAGCCTTCTTCTATTGATCCCTACGGTCTCGTGAAAAAGATAGACCAGACTGTCAGGGGCATGGAGACGCGCTTTGATGAGTTTGTGGACGAGCTTGTCCCTGACAAGAGCTATGACGAGAAGCAGGACATCAACTACAGCCTGCGCGCTGCCATCGGCCTGAAGCAGATGGCCAAGATCGTGAGGCATTACGTAGAAATGGCCAAGAAATTCAAGAACCTGCAGATAGCGATGATACTGCAGATGCAGCTGCCTATCATAGAGAAGATAGCAGAGAGCGAGCTCAAGGGGACAGAGGCATTTGCAAATGAATGGCCTATTGGAGACTCTATAGGGCCGCTGGCTGCTGCTGATCTCATGGACTCGAGCAGGGAAATAGCAGAGGATGTCTTCATGGGGACAGCAACGATAGAAGGGAGAAAATGCTTTGTCCTGAAAGCAAAAGGGCCGTCGCCGCACCTGGGCCGCGTGGATGAGGCAATAGAAAAAATCATGAAGACAAACAAAATAGCACGAATAATTACGATAGATGCCGGCATGAAGCTGGAGGGCGAGCAGACAGGCGCAGTTGCGGAAGGCATAGGATTTGCAA
>JACQNX010000043.1 GCA_016202875.1 Candidatus Aenigmatarchaeota archaeon
ATCATCCAATAAGAACAGCTTTTTTGTTTGGTTTAGCGGTGTTCACGATGACGACTATCGGCTTGTTAGCAACAAGAAGAAAAAATGATGGATACAAAACCGATGATCCAATGCACCTTTATCCAGGCGTAACAGAGAAAGATTTGCGAGCCATCACTGACCGTGAATACATTATGACTGCCTAAAAGTGTTCAACGGAAAAGAAAACAGGCTGAACCCAAACGTTTAAAAAGATTGTGCTGCACTCTTTATGAGTAATTGTGTTAAATAAGACTCTGAGGTAAAAAAATGCCGACAAAAGGTGAAAGCAGAAAAGCGAACAACGCACCTAGAACTGAAGAGACCAGAAGGAAGCCATTACCTTATGTACAAAAAGGGAAAGATAGCGGCCCTCAGGCCTCTGCCATAACTAGAGGAGAACGATCTGCTATTCCCTATGTATTATGGGCGGATCCGAAATATGTGAATATGAAAGTTATCTACTAGGTATGAATTACAAATTAAATTGTTTAACAAAATGAGGTGTTTGAATGGCTGAAAAGAAACCGCACTTGAATCTCGTGACCATAGGCCATGTAGACCATGGTAAGTCTACACTAGTAGGCAGATTGCTCTTTGATACTGGGGCTGTGCGCGACGAGCAGATGCGCAAACTCAAGGAACTGGCAAAAGAGCTCAAGAAGGAAACATTCGAATTTGCATTTATCATGGACAAGCTCAAAGAGGAAAGAGAGCGTGGCGTGACAATAGACATCATGCATCAGAGGTTTGACACTGCCAAATATTACTTTACTATAATTGATGCGCCAGGGCACAGGGACTTTGTCAAGAACATGATTACCGGAACGTCCCAGGCAGATGGCGCAATACTTGTCTGCAGCGCAAAGGAAGGTGTTCAGGAGCAGACAAAGGAGCATGCTTATCTTGCAAAGGTGCTGGGAGTAGGGCAGATGATTGTTGCCATAAACAAGATGGATGCAGTCAACTGGGATGAGAAGAAATATAACGAGACAAAAGAAAACATGATCAAGCTCTTGAAGGGCATAGGCTACAAGACAGACGACATACCGTTCATACCAACGTCTGGTTATCTTGGCGATAACGTAGCCAAGAAATCTGAGAACCTGGCATGGTACAGGGGACCAACTATAGTTGAGGCGCTGGATCTCTTCAAGGTTCCGGAGCAGCCGCGCGATAAGCCGCTGCGCCTGCCTATTCAGGATGTATATACTATAACCGGAGTAGGAACCGTGCCTGTGGGCAGGGTTGAGACAGGTGTCATGAAGGTCAACGACAAGATCGTTTTTGTTCCCTCAGGAGCACAGGGCGAGGTAAAAACAATAGAAATGCATCATGAGCAGTACCCTGAAGCAGGGCCAGGTGACAACATCGGCTTCAATGTCCGCGGCATCGGAAAAGGCGACATAAAAAGAGGGGATGTCGCGTGCCACCCGCAGAGCGCAGCAAAGCCGGTGAAGGAATTCACGGCACAGATCATTGTATTGAACCATCCTTCTGTCATAAGCAAGGGCTACACGCCTGTCTTCCACATACACACAGCGCAGATAGCAGCGACAATAACAGAAATCACAAAAAAGCTTGATCCCAAGACAGGGCAGGTTGCGCAGGAGAACCCTGATTTCATAAAAACAGGGGACGCGGCAATAATCAAGATCAAGCCCACGAAGCCCATAGTCATCGAGAAGCAGAGCGAGATCCCGCAGATGGCACGCTTTGCGATAAGGGACATGGGACAGACTGTTGCTGCAGGGATTTGCATTGATGTTGTGTACTAAATTTCTCATTTGTTTTTCCTGATCTAATCTAGCCTCATATTTCACAAATTAGAATAGCGCTCTCTCAGTGGTGGCCAAAGCGGCTTCTTTAGTCCATCGCTCATTCCATTATTGGCTCTGATTCTATTGGGACCATGACCACATATTCTTATTCTATTACCATCTTCTGTTTCAAAATACCATCTCACATTTCTGCGAGTATCAGGCTGGTCATCGCTGAATGGTTTATATTTATATTTTGCTACTACTCTTCCTTCATAAGTTTGTTGTCCAATAGACAGTGTTGTTTTCCTGTCTCTCCATAAACGCAATTTAGCCATTCATTCGTTTATTTGTTAAATCTTTTTATATTTAAATTAGGACTTCAGCCTCAATAAGCAAAAAAAATATCAGAACAGCGCGTTAACCTTTACTCCTTTTTCTTTCAGCATTTCCAGCATTTCATCACGTGTTCTTTCAAATGACTCTTTGCTGACATCGATACTGTTTTCTTGCGCGACTTTCTTCCATAACTGTGGATAGTTCAATTTGTCTATGAAAACATAATCAACATAGGGCGCGACGGATTCTGCAACAACTCCAGGGTTCATAGGGAGCATGGGACCGATAAATGCATATGTTCTCAGGCCAGCGTCGTGCATCTGTTTCAATGTATCAACCCTGATTTTGAAATTCGGCGTCAGCGGCTCGAATATTTTTTTAATTTTGTCGTCATTAGTAGTTATGCTTACTCCGACATTGCATTCACTAAATTTTTGAAGCAAGTCAATATCTCTTGTCACGAGAGGGGAGCGTGTCAGTATCGTAATAGGAAAACCGTGCTTCAGCAATATTTCAAGGCACCTCCTTGTCAATTCGTACTTCTTTTCGACTGGATGGTAAGGATCTGTAACTGATGAGAGCATCACAACTCCGTGTTTTGCATGCACAATTTCTTTCTCCAAAAGCTGAGGCGCATTTATTTTCACGTCCACATAGCTGCCCCACGCCTCGCCGGGATGGAATTTTCTTATTATCAGTTGGGCATAGCAGTAGACACAGCCGAAGCCGCAGCCCATGTAGGGGTTTATGCAGTAATCTGCAATGCCGCTTTTTGAGAGAATGGTTTTTGCCTGAACTTCGCGGATTTGCATGATTATAATCAGGAGAGAAAACTTATTATTACCTTACCACTGCCTTTCCTTTGCAATATCCAGTGCAGCCATAAAGGCGCGCAGATGCGTGCTTACCCGCTTCCTGATTTGCCAGCATGTGGGTGTTTCTATTGTTAAAGCCAGCCGTGTGTATTTAAGGGCAAGGTAGCCCTCCAGCGTCCCCTTGTTCCCACGACTTTTTCCGCTGCGATATCTTATAACCCCATTTTTGCTGCTAGCTGTGTATATTTTCCTGCGCCTGCACACGGGCGTATGCTTTTTAATCTCGTTTACAATCTTCTCCCCCAGGCGTCTGCCTCCATCGGCGCATGTTTCATATAAATAAAATGTCCTTATATTGCTCCTGCGCGTGAATCCTTTAACAGGCTGGTTTAAATTATCCTCATGCATATCCACGGTAAACGCATACTCCGCCCCGGATTGTTCCAAGGACTGCGCTACAAACTGCGCTTCCGCGGAGCGCGGTGAGGACTTGAAATCGCGGTTAATGTTGATGGCATCCCTGTTTTTGATCTCGTCAAACTCGAAGCCGCTCGGGTTGAGGCACGGATAGACAAAAAAATTGAACGCATCAAGATATCTTTCGGCGTGCCGTTCTGCAAATTGCAGTGCGGCATAAACTCCGGCAGGCTCGTTGCCATGAGCACCTGCCGAAATCAAAACGTTTCTTTTTCCTTTTTCATAGGGATTTCCTAAAATCAGGCGGTAAAAAGGATATGACAGGTGTGAGGATGACGCGGAACCAAACGAGAGGTTTCCGAGAAGCTCCAGCTCCCCGTGCCCGAGATTTTTCAGGCGCGACACTACAGCGCGTTCATAAGATCTTTTTCTTTCGGACAGGCTCATCGAACTAGTAATTGACAAAAACGCTTTTATACCTTGCTGTCGATTAAATAGCTGTATGAACGTGGCACGCATAAAGCTTACTGGCAGAGACCCCAAGCAGCTGGACGATCTCTGCTTTGAAATCAAGGACATAGCGACCAAGCTAGGCGTGTCTGTCTCCGGGCCAATACCTTTGCCTACAAAGAAACTGCGCATCCCTGTCATGAAGACGCCGTGCGGAGACGGCATGCACCGCGGCGGCGGGGGAGGAAATTGGGAGACATGGGAGATGCGCATACACAAGAGAATTTTGGACGTGGGCGCAAATGATCGCGTGCTCAGGCAGATAACAAGGATCCGCATCCCAAGGGAAGTAAATATTGAGCTGGAGCTGACGGACTGATTCTTATGGAATTTGTGAAAATGGCTTCAAACGAAAACGGCACTGCGGTTTTTCATGGCATTCACATTCTTAATATTTATTTTGGAACTCTTGACGTTTACAATGCCAGAGGCGAGCTGGAGGTCTGTAAAGCATGGTATGCTGGCGTAAATCCTGCCTTTGCTGCAAAGAAAAACCTAGTTGGCAGAGCACTGGAACAAAACAGACGACACGACGAGCTACTTTAAAGTTCTTCGCCTCTCTATTCCTCTTTCATATTTGAGGTATGCTGCAAAACATTTGAGTAATAAATCGGCTGTAACATAACACCCTATTCCTATACCAATATTCACTGCGAGCGCATAGTTTCTTACATCTTCTGGTGTTAAATTATCATGATTTACTTTTTCATACAATAATTTACCATTTTGCAAATCCCTGAAAATTTGGAAAAAGTGCCGTGGTTTGATGGCGCTTTTATTGACGATAGTAAATAAAAGGATACGATTTATTTGGTTCGCATACACGCAAAGAAGCTTTGATTCTTTGGCGCATTGGAAACCTCTGGTTTCCGCGTGTAGCAAACTTAATGTCTTCCACTATGATGATTACATTTATATACTTTTGTAAATATATTATATGCATAAGGGGTGAGTATAATGCCTGTAATAACAACACGAGTGACAGAGAAGCTTTTGAAAGACGTAGAAAAGGTAGAGAAAGAGGAACATACAGACAGGGCGGAGGCTGTAAGGAAGCTTTTATCTCATGCAATAAAAGAATGGAAGATGAAAAAAGCCCTTGAATTGTTAAAAGACCACAAAATATCTTACAGAAAGGCAGCTGAAATAGCTGAAGTTCCTTATATGGAATTGTGGGATACGGCAGTAAAACACGGCATAGATATAGGGCTTACGTCTGAGGAAGCAAAGAGGGATATTGAAAAATGGTTGTAGTAGATTCTTCTGTTATAATACATTTTGCCAGGTCAGGGAAATTAGAACTTTTAGAAAAATACTTCAAAAAAATAAAAATCACGCCTGAAATAGGGAAGGAAATATTACAAGAAGGCAAGGCAGGAGAAGAACAAATTAAAAAATCCATAGGAAAATGGATAGTGGTTAAGAAGATAGAAATTAAGAGAAAATCAGATATTTTGAGCAATGCTGACATGGAACTTATAGCTCTTGCTGGAAAAGAAAAGGATTTTATTTTAACAAATGACAATGAAATAGTTTCTTTTGCTTCTGCCGCAAAAATAGAAACAATGTGGGCAACAACTTTTCTTGTTGGGTGCATTAAGAAAAATATTTTGACTAAACAACAAGGGAAAAAGATTTTATATGATCTTATCAAATCTGGAATGTATTTAAGAACCGATACGTATGCTGAGATAACAAGGCAAATAGAGAGTTTGTGAATTCTAATATTTCCTATATGTTATCTGCAATATTGAGATTCCATTTATGCAAATCCATGAAAAATTGAAAGAGCGTCTGATGAAATTAGGCCTTGACGAAACCATTTACGAAATGCGCACGAGAAAATGCATCCTTTCAAGAGAAAAGCTAAATTTGGAAAAAGTTCCATGGTTTGATGGCGCTTATTTTATTGACGCTAGTTTCACCAACAGAAACGACTGCTTCATCTTCGACCCGATTTCTATTATTCCATGCTTAGCTCTCGAGCCAAAAAAAGAAGACAAGATTCTTGACGTGTGCGCTGCACCGGGGACAAAGACGTTTATTTTGTCTTTTATGACCGACAACGAAACAAAAATAACAGCAAATGATATTGACAAGTTCCGCGTCAGGAGGCTGAAGGCCAATGTCAACAAATTCAACATAAGCGCTGAAGTCATGAATGCCTCGGGCAGAAAAATCACGGGCAGCTTCAGCAAAATCCTGCTGGATGCTCCATGTTCCGGGGAGGGCATGATCAATAAAAAAGATAAGATTTTTCAGCACTGGTCGGAAAAGAGGGTAAGGCTGCTGGCAAAAGCGCAGAAGAAATTGATTCAGCATGCTTTTGAGATTCTAGAGAAAGGGGGGATTCTAGTTTATTCGACATGCACGTTCGAGCCAGAGGAAAACGAAGAAGCTGTGGATTTTTTGCTGGATAAATTCGATGATGCTTGTGTGGACAAGGTTGACGTAAACAATATCGTATACGATGGTGGAATTACAGAGTGGAATGGCAAAAAATTCAATAATCAAGTGAAAAACTGCATGCGCATCCACCCCCAGCACAACAGAACAGGCGGGTTTTTTGTGGCGAAGATGCGAAAACTTTGATTTTTAAACTTTTCAGAGATACGTATGGCATGCTTAGTTTATGGAATTTGTTTAAAACTTCTACACCCCCGCAACTTTACAGTGATGAAACCAGTCATCCTCTTATGACGCAAAAAGAGTTCAGAAAATTTTTGCGATCTCATCCTGGCGAGGCCTTCCATGAGGTAACAACAGTGTCCGTATACTCTGCCGGGCGTACAAAAGACGCTGCTTATGCCGAAGCCTGTCGTAGAGTGCAGAAAAAATGCAGAGAACTCTCATCTGATTTTGCCGTAATAAGAAGCGGATACTGCGATCGTCCATTATATCTGCCGTTCACAGCATTCTTTTCCGATCATGATTTTCCTGAAGTCATCTATAGCATGGAAGCGGACTTATACAGAATGCAGGAACATCCAAAAAACCAGCTTTATGTCTCGCCAGAAGGCAAAATAAATATAAGCTAGCCATGTTTTATAGTAGGTTCGAAAAATACTGGAACTTTTAATTTGAACCTGCTATACTGTATGTTCAGCATAAAATG
>JACQNX010000044.1 GCA_016202875.1 Candidatus Aenigmatarchaeota archaeon
ACCAAACTTTTATGGCAAATGGATGGGGAAGAGGGCAGAGGACAAGTGGACACGAACAAATATCCGCCTCATCATGCAAGGAGAACAGAACAGCCAGGACAAGACAGGCTGGGTCGAAGTGCGGTTCAAGGGCTGGATAGAAACAAAATATCAGTATTCAAACTTCATCCAGCGTACTTTCTGGTGGTTTTTCAACTACACGTTTTACCACAGGCAGAGGCGTCTCTATCTTGAATACGCAAAAGACAATATCCACGACATCCGCGACAAGCTGAAGTCCGTGTTCGGGCTGGAAGAATAGAAGATTAGTGCAGAAGCTTTCTTGCTGCTTCTTTATAGTGCGGCATGTTAGCAACTCCCAGTTCCTTTGCGAAGGGCTTCATCGCCTTCGTCCAGTCTACCGATTTCAAAATTAATTTATATACAACCTGAACAAAAATAACATTAGTGATCGTATGCTCGAAGGTTTAAAGGAAAAGGTGTTCGGAAGGAAAAAGCATGATATTGATTACAGCGATGTGCGCTCTCATGTTGTAGGGGAAAGGGCTTTTGAGCCCCAGACTATAGGAGAAAAATTCGGGTTTGAGAAACCTGACTTCCCCCAGGATCCTTATGTGCCAGAATCTTTTCAGCCGCAGCCGTTCACTCCGCAACAATTTTCTTCGCCTCCTCAACATAAATTTGGCTCGCGCCCAGATCCCAGAATGGATTTTGGTATGGAAGAGCAGCAGCCCAGGGCCAGAGATTACGACATTCTTGACCGCCTCAACCTCATAGAGTCGCAGCTCTCTGCAATCAGATCCCAGACCGAGACCATCAATGAAAGATTAAAGAACATGGAAACACGGCTGTCTGGCAGACGGTTTTAGATATGCACGCTATCCCTCCTTTCATCTCTTAGCCGCGCTTCTGCATTTGAATATGATTGTAGACGGTATCATTCTAAGTATTTTGATGGAGTAATCTGAAAAGTCGCATGCTTTGTCTTTTCTGGCAGGAGAAGGCTCCAATATTCTTTCTATGGTAAAGCCCGTTGATACAAGATCGTCAAATACGTCCTGAAGTGTTCTTTTAACTTAACTTCGCCACTTCCTTAGCTCCGATTCTGTGGGCATCCAAGGGCCATAATGTATGTTAGTACCTACTTCTATCAAAGTCTTGTTTACTCAAACACTATTTCCACAGGCTTGGCTAAAATCTTGCTCATAAGGGCAGAGTCAATATTCACCCGCTGCCTGAATCGCTTTTCCACCCTGACTTTGTATTTCTCCTGCGACCCGTAGACTTTGTTGATGCCCAGAGTGGGGACGCGCAGCATCTTTTCTATCATCTTCTTTTCGTCCCCTACTTCTATGACATTTATCTCTTTACCCAGCATTTTTGTCAGTGCAGTAGCGTTCTTGCCGTCTTTCCCTATTATCTTTCCCGCATCCTTTCCTGCAATAATTATTATCCTGTTGTCATGATGGACTGTATTGAAAAATTCTGCAGTAAGATGTAGTTTTTCTATCGCCCTTGCTAGATCTACGTCTGTCATTGTTATTTTTTTCTCTTCCAGTAGCCTGTTGCAGCCGCTGCAGAGCATGTCGCTCTTCCTGCATATCGAGCATATTTTTGCAGTCATCTTTTTCACTTTTTTCGATTTACTTAAAAAGGAGGTCCTGTTCGCTTCCTTCTGTTCATATCCTCGTCCTGTTTTTCGTACGGGCTCTTCATCGCATACTTGTTCTCCTGGGAGTAAGCGCCGAAAGTCAATTCCAACAGGTGCCTGACCTCGCCGTAAGCGATCGTTGCCTTGTCCGCCTCTCTGCTGCCATATCCGCCGCCCTTCTTTTCTTCTGGCATT
This sequence comes from Candidatus Aenigmatarchaeota archaeon, assembly GCA_016202875.1. Classification (GTDB taxonomy): domain Archaea; phylum Aenigmatarchaeota; class Aenigmatarchaeia; order GW2011-AR5; family GW2011-AR5; genus JACQNX01. The sequence continues at coordinate 1,847 of JACQNX010000044.1, forward strand.
GCCAGGCCGTATCTCTCCATGTCCTGCCTGAGCAGTTCCTTCAGCTTCATTCGCGTGCTCACGTCAAGCCGCTCTATGATTGCCATGGCTTCGTTTATGCTGCCCTCTGTGTCTGCCCGCATTATCTGCGAAACGTCAGTGAGCAGCCTGCTTTGCATGGAAGTGGAAAAGTCTACAGAAGCGGGATTTGAGTTGAATATACAGCACAGCCTTATGTTGCACTTGTCCATCTTCGTCCTGTCGAATTGTATGCTGTCAAAAAGCGTTAGCTCGATCCTGCACTTGTTGAAAGAGGTGTTTGAAACGCTTCCGGTGTAAAAGCTGCCGCCGTATATCTCGCAGTCCTCGAAAGCAACATTTTCGAATTCGCAGTTCCTGAACGTGCAGAAAAGCAGCTTGCAGTCCTTGAAAACCACATTGCCAAATTTCATGTTTGAAATGTCGAAAAACTGCATCAGTGTATTAGAAAAATTGCGCTCTCCTTTTTCATATCTTTCAATAAACTCCTTCTGCGTAAGAAGCTGCTGTGCCATGATAATCATTTCGTCAATGTATTTTTAAGCGCATCTTGGAAATAGCATTCATGATGCTGGGAATTGTCGGAAAAAGTAATACAGGAAAATCTACATTTTTTAAGGCGGCAACTCTTATTGATGTAGAAATAAGCAACAGGATATTCACTACTATAAAACCTAATGTAGGGATAGCATACGTTACAGCACAGTGCCCCTGCAAAGAGTTGGATATAAAATGTAACCCTAATAACTCAAAATGTATTAGTGGTACCAGATTCATTCCAATCCAATTAACTGATATAGCGGGTCTTGTTCCAGATGCGCACAATGGCCGCGGCCTGGGCAATCAGTTCCTTTCCGATATCATGAGCGCTTCTGCTCTTATAAATGTGATAGATATATCAGGCTCTACTGACGATGACGGTAATCCAGTGCCTGTTGGCAGCCATGATCCAATAAGTGATGTCCTTATGCTTGAAAAGGAACTGGACTATTGGCTGCTTGGCCTCATCAAAAAAGACTGGAATGCAGCAAAGAGCCAGCATAATACTATCGAGCTTTTTTCGAAAAGGCTTTCCGGGCTTGGCATAAGCAAAAATGATGTAAAGCTTGCAATGGAGCATTTGAAATTATCAGAAAAAATAGAAACTTGGTCTGAACAAGATGCATTGTCATTTGTAACTATCCTCAGAAAGCAGGCAAAACCTTCTGTTATCGCTGCAAACAAAATAGACATTGGCGGCAAAGACAATTTTGACGAACTTCAGAAAGTGTTTCCTGAAAAAACAACCCTCCCAACCTCAGCAGAAATCGAGCTCGCTCTCAGGGAAGCTGCAAAACATGAAATAATAAATTATATTCCTGGCGATTCGGGGTTTTCTGTTTCGAACGAAAATGCCCTTACAGAAAAGCAGATAGCGGCGCTGGCAGTAATAAAAAATTTTCTTTCAATTCATAAATCAACAAATGTCCAGGAAGTTCTCAACACAGCTGCCTTTAGAGTTCTTAATATGATAGCAGTATTTCCCGTTGAAAACGAGTCAAAATTGTCCAACAAGAAGGGCAACGTTTTGCCGGACTGCTTCCTCATGAAGAAGGGGGCAACAGCACTGGACCTTGCATACCAGGTGCATGAAGAAATAGGCAGGAAATTCATCTCAGCCCTCAATGCAAGAACAAGGCGCAACGTCTCAGCTGACTACGAACTGCAGCACGGGGATATCATTTCTATAAAGGCGGGGAGATAGGCAAGCTGGACTGCGAGCCCCATGTATTGCAGCAAACGTAACTATTTAAAGATTTCTCTATAAGATATCTTTAGAAGATATCTATGGCTGCCTACAAAGATATACCGATTCGTGCCGTCACCGAAAGTGCTATGCACGAAGCGGAAGAAACCGGCCTAAACTTGGACGACATTGCAAGACTCTTGGAAGACAGCTATGACTGTGCAAAAAGCGCTCGAAGAAAAGGCGTCGAAGAGCGATGCGTTAGGACAGGCAGCAAGATATTGAAAATCGT
>JACQNX010000051.1 GCA_016202875.1 Candidatus Aenigmatarchaeota archaeon
ATCTGAAAATACAGGGGCGTTTCACAGAGAATGATATTGAAAAAATAAGAAACCAAGCTACAGAAAATATGAAATTTATTACAAAATCTGAGTAAATTAACAATCAAAAAAACAATCAAAAGAAAAAGTTATTCACGTTATTTCTTCTTTCTTTTTTTTGCCATTTTGCACACTCTCCGTTTTTAATTATGTAACTAATTGTTCTTTCTTGTTTATATAATTTGCGGAGATGTTGAGCCATGTTTCTAACTATAGTTAAGGACATAACAGTTTAGAGAGATCATGTCCGGATTCTCCAGAGATCCTGAAAATGGATGACTTCTTTTCAGCAATGGAGTCTAAAAAGTTCTGTCATATACTATACATTTCTGGATTCTTTTCTGTTTTTCAAGAGAACAAAATTACGGGCATGTGGTCTCGTCTGCATTTCCAGGCGCCGTCACCCTTATTCTGGCAGGCCCGGCGCATGCAGCGCCGCTGAATGTGCAGCTCCCTACAGCTCCTGGTGCAATTGATGTTATGGCGCCAGCCCATGTGCACGCCCTCAAGCCGCCGTCCACATAAACAGATATCTCTGCTGTAAGAACAGTTGCAGTTCCGATGTTTCTGACTGCAACCACTGTCGTAGTTCTTGAATCAATGCTAACCTTTTTTGCGCTTGCCCCCAGTGTAGTGTTCAACTGGCTCTCTATGTTTGTTCCTGCTGTGGTTGACACCCGCGAGAACCAGACAAAGGCAAAACCTACCATTGCAATTGTTATCAGGAGGAGTAAAATTATCGCTATAACCGGTGTTATGCCCTTCATTAAGTATCACTCTTTATTCTACTTGATTAAATCCAATATATATAGTTAACTATGGGGAAGAAAAATAAATCAGCACGTGTTTTCATCCGATCCGCCAGGTGCTGTGACTCTGATAAGTGTGCCGCCTGTACACGAGCCAGCAGACCAGTCGCAAGAAGCCACACTGCCAGGCGCTATGGAACCGAATGTCCAAGTGCATGTCTGCAATGCGCCGCCACTGTAAACAGCTATTTCACTTGTTAGTATAGTGGCGCTTCCTGTATTCCTCACAGTAACGTTAGAAGTCGCAGCACTAATTGCATCAATGCCAACTTTTTTCCCGCTTGCTGTTAGTGTTGTATTCAGCTGGCTCTCTATGTTTGTTCCTGCTGTGGTTGACACTCGCGAGAACCAGACGAATGCAAACCCAACCATGGAAATAGTTATGAGTAATAAAAGAATAATTGCTATAACAGGTGTTATGCCCTTCATGCTCTATCACTATTTGTACTTTGCTGAATGCTGTATATATAGATAACTGCATAGTTTATGTGACTATTAGTAGCAGTTATCTATATGCAAACTGCGTTATTTTATGTACCCTAAGTAACGCAGTTTACTATATACTTTGTTGTACTGTCATGACATGAGTAGACGCATTAAGTATTACTGCTGTAAAAATCCAGTTTCTGCTGGCGTCATTGCAATTTTTATGCATTAAGAATGTAGGTTACAGTATGCAACCATGGCTTGCAGCCTTGTTATTATTGTTCTTCAGTGCCCCTGCTTATGCATCTCTACTTATCACAGAAATCATGTACGATCCTCCTGTGAACGAGAGCTATGACGAATGGATAGAAATCTATAATCCGACTAACAGCACGATTTCTCTAGAAAACTGGACCCTCTGCAATGTCTCCTTATTGAAAGGCCTCGTAAACCAGACAGACGGCAAAATTTACAGCAACACGACATTTGACTTGTCTTCAGGAAGCTTTGCTGTGATTACAGACGGCGGGACAGGAACACTTGCATACACGCACTATGACATTTCTGGCCTCGCTCTTCACACGGCCGCAAGCACGCTCTGTGGCGGCCTGACAAACAATAATGGAACATTATATCTTTCTAACGTAACCCACACCGCCTCTATTTACTACAACTCATCCCTTGGCGGCGCAAACAACAACAGAACCCTTTGCGCTTATCCGGAGTCTAATTCAACCTTACAAGAGTGTCCACCTACTCCAGGCTCGCAAAACAAAAAGCTGCCAAAATTTATAGTTAATTTTTCAACAACCTTCCTGGAAAATATAAATTATTCTCTATTTAATCTAAGTGCTGATTCCTGTGAAAATGTAGAGGCGGTATTTCAGTACAATTTGACAAATGCAACGTACAGCAAATCAGAAAACTTTGCCCAGAATATCTCCTGCTCAATAATGTTAGCGTCTTTTTACCCGCTGTCAGCAGGCAGCCTGACATTATGCTGGAACTTGACAACTGCATATGAAAACCAGTCCAGCTGCTCCCAGATATCTATCCTTTCCTCGCTGCCGCAGTGTTCTGTTTCTGCGCGCATCCTGACGCCAATTTTTGCCAACGCGTCACAGTCGTTCCAGTATTTTATCGAGCTGAACGACACAAAATGCGAGAACAAGGACCATAACGTGACTATCCAGTACTGGATTGAAGATCTCTTTGGCATTATAGTAAAGGAAAAGATCAACACTACTCAAGAGATCAAATGCTATAAATCCGTGTCGCGCGACTGGACACCTCCTGATCTGAACGGTAGCCAGGCATACATAATCCGTACAAAAGTCGTCAATGTGACATGCAACAACATGACAGAAATAGAAACCACCGCATCGCTGGCAGTAAAAGGCGCAGCCCAGGGCAGCGGATCATCCATATCAATAGTCAATCATGAAAACAGCACAAAATTCGGAGATGTTGTTCTTGTAGAATTGGGCATCTACAGGGGTAACACAACCAAATACGCAATAGACCTATGGACAGAAAAGGAGGGCAGGAAATCCAGCAGCGTGACAACAGTGCATGCCGATGAGAAGTACAAAACATACAAGCTAAAAGTCCCAGTCCAGATAAAGCAGAATTGCGACAGCTCCATCAAAAGCGGATCGCACACGATCGTTGTTTCGGGTTTGGACATAACTGTGTCATCTTCTCTCACCGTCGAAGGAACAACATGCCCCTCACAGCCGTCCGGGGGTGCATCTTCCTCAAGTTCATCGGCTACTGCGATTAGTTCTACGTCCCAGCAGAAAGAAAACATCATCAGTATTGACGTGCTTTCTTACAATGAAACAGCAACCGCTGGAGCTGATGTAAAAACAACGGCCATAATAAAGAATCTTTTTGATGTGAGGAAAAACATTTCTGTTTATTCCTACGTGTTCAGAGGCTCTTCCCTGGCCAGCGAAGGCGGATGGGTACCAAATGCTGTGGCAATAAGCCTTAATGCGTCAAAAAATATGACGCTAACCCTGCAAAATAAAATAAAAGAAGATATCAGTGAAGGTGTCTATTATCTGAGAATAAGGGCCAAATCAAACAAAACATACGACAAGACGGTGGAAATTATAATCAGCAGGTCATTATTAAATGGAACTGTAGCTGTACCGACAGGTGCAATAGATCTCACAGCACAAAACACATCTCTTACCGTCCCGCAAAATGTGTCAGAAAATACGACACTAAATCAAACAGATAATAAAACAGCGGCACAAACTAAAAAAGAATCGCCGATACAAACTACTGGAATGTTAACAAACCTCCCATCAGCTATTGGTAACTACGTGATAAATTTCCATATCCTGTCACTGCTGGAAAATATCATGTCAAGATTAAAACTTTTCTAGTTAGCAATAATCATGTTCATTGCAGATAAGCCTGTTATGAAGCTCGGCAACATGCTTGTAATAGCAGATATGCACATCGGAATAACAAAAGACATACGCGAGAAAGGCATACTTTTGCCAAGCCAGATAAAAACCATGGCTGCGAAGCTGAACAGCCTTAAAAAACAGACAAGAGCGAAGCAGCTTATCTTGCTGGGCGATGTGAAGCATCACATACCAAATATCAGCTGGCAGGAAGAAAAAGAAATTCCGGAATTCTTCTCCCTCTTGAATTTTAAAAAAATTATACTTGTGAAGGGAAATCACGATGGCAGAATTGAGAGGCTTGTCCCTCCATACGTGAAAGTGAAAAAGTCTTACACGTATAGAAGCTATGCATTCACGCACGGCCACAGAAAAATAAAAACTACAAAAAATGTCATTGTCACAGGTCATAACCAGCCCCATGTCAAGTTCAGGGACGAGATGGGTGCCACTTATCTAGAACCTGTCTGGGTCAAAGGACCATTAAAGGGCCACTACAAAGAGAAAAATCTGATAATGGTGCCCGCATTTAATGAACTTGCAGGCGCCACGATAGTCAACAGAGATGTCCTCCTAGGTCCTATAGCAAAGTGCCTGGACAAAAAGCAAGCGCATTGTTATCTGCTTGATGGTACTGATCTTGGCACTATAAATGATCTGAAGATAGAGGACTGATATCATGCCCTTTGAAACGTTCTCAGAAAAATTGCAGAAGTTGGTAAAGGAAAAAGGATTTATCGAGCCTACTCTGCCGCAGAAAATGGGCATTCCGGCAATTAGCAGCGGCCAAAATGTATTGATCATTGCAGGAACAGGTTTTGGCAAAACAGAGGCAGCCATGCTGCCATTCTTAGATAAGATATCTGTTGAAAATAAAAAGCCCATAGCGCTGCTCTACATAACTCCACTCAGGAGCCTCAACCGTGATCTGCTTGACCGTCTCTACTGGTGGGGCGACAAAATCGAAGTGGACATCGCTGTCCGCCATGGCGACACAAGCCAAGCCGAGCGTGCTTCCCAGCGCGAGGCGCCGCCGCATTGTCTTATTGTCACTCCAGAAACTTTACAAGCTATCTTGCCTGGCAAAATTATGCGCGAACACCTCAAGAATGTGAAGTATGTAATTGTGGATGAAATCCATGAACTTGTGGAGAGCAAGCGCGGAACCCAGCTTGCTGTAGCGCTGGAACGTCTCAAAGAACTAGCAGGCGATTTCCAGAGAATCGGTTTGTCAGCAACAGTAGGCGCTCCTGAAATTGTGGCAGAATTTTTGGGCAAAGATGTAAAAATAATCCGCGCTGAAACCGGAAAGAAGTATGACATAAAAGTTGAAAGCCCGGGCATCTCTCTCAAGGACAAAGCCCGCGCAGAGGAACTTTTCATCGGCGCAGGAACTTTCGCCCGCCTCAGAAGGATCTATGAGCTCATCGCAAGCCACAAAAGCGTGCTGGCGTTCACAAACACGAGGGAAACAGCAGAGGTTTTGTCTTCCCGTCTCAGAAGATTGGACAAGACATTGAAGCAGGATGTGCATCACGGCTCCCTGTCCAAGGAAAGGCGCATTAGGAGCGAGCAGCAGTTCAAAAAGCAGGAGTTAAAGTCACTCATAGCTACCAGCTCGCTAGAACTGGGCATAGATATCGGTTCAATAGACCTCGTGATCCAGTATCTTTCTTCCAGGCAGGTTTCAAAATTAATTCAGCGTGTAGGCCGTGCAGGCCATAGGGTTGGTGAAGTGAGCAAAGGCATTATCCTCTCAGGGGATGAGGATCTATTCGAATCAACAATAATAGCAAACATGGCCATGAAAAAGCGGCTGGAAAAACCGCGGGTTCATGAAGCACCATTAGATGTCCTCACAAACCAGATCATTGGCATTTTGATGGACAGCTACGAGCTGCAAGAAGACAGAATATTCAATATAATAACGCGGGCCTACCCTTATAGAAACCTCTCGCAGCCAGAATTTTCAGAGCTGTTGAAATTCTTAGAAACAATACACCTTGCATGGTTAAACAAAGAGGTGTCCTCAGTAAAAAGGAGGAAAAAAGCATTCACCTACTATTTTGAAAACCTTTCCACAATTCCTGACAAAATACAGTATCGTGTTGTTTCTGTCATAGAAAATGAGCCTATTGGAAATCTCGATGAAGAATTTGTAGCGGAGCACGGCAAGACAGGCGAAAAGTTTGTCTGCTCTGGAAGAGCATGGAAAGTCATTCAGGTCGTAGGAAACAAGGTCATGGTTGAACCTATAGAAGACATAGAATCAGCTATCCCTGCCTGGGAAGGCGAGCTCATCCCTGTCCCTTACGAAGTAGCAGAAGAAGTTGGTAAACTCAGGAGAAAAATATTCCAGGATTTTTCAGCTGCTGCAATAAGAGAACAGTTCCATGTAGATGCAAAAGCTGCGGACAGCATGATAGAGCTCATCAGAAAACAGAAAGCGTCCCACACAGTTCCTGATGACAAGAATATCCTTATAGAAGACTATAACGACTTTATAATAATTCACTGCTGTGGCGGCTCTCGCCTGAACAATACGCTGAGCCGTTATCTGGGAGCGCTGCTTACAGCCGAAACAGGCGTTGCTGTCAACATAAAGAGCGATCCTTACAGAATAATGATCCAGACACTTGCAAAGAAAGATGTCGTCAGGAAGATGCTGCTTGAACCGAAGAACGCAGAGCAGGTAATAATTTCCGCACTAGAAAAATCTTCCTTGTTTAAAAACCGCTTCCTGCACGTAGCGCGCCGTTTTGGCGTTATTAGAAAAGACGCGCGCTATGACAGAATAAACATCAACAAAATTGTGCAGCAATATGCAGGCACCCCTATCTACAAAGAAGCCCTAAGAGAAGTTATTCACGACAAGCTTGACATAGAAAATGCACTGGCATTACTGAAAAGAATACAGGAAGAAGAAATTAAGGTCCATTCGGAAAAAGGTCTCAGCGTGCTTGGTGAGCTGGGCCTCGTGCACCAGTTCGCAGAAGTCATGAAGCCGCGCATGCCGGAAAAAGAGATCTTCCTGGCGTTCAGACGCCGCCTACTGGACACGCGCGTCAGGCTTGTCTGCGCCAGCTGCGGCGGGTATAATGTGATGCGAACCGTAAAGGACGTTGAAGACCAGCCCGAATGTCCCAAGTGCCACTCGCGCCTGATTGCCGTTGTCAGGAAAGGGCAAACAAACGCAGCAGAGATCGTGAAGAAAAAATTAAAGAAGAAAGACATGACAAAAGAAGAGCTTCAGGCATTCCAGACAATCCGTCGTTCCTCAGATCTTGTCATTGTGTACGGTCGCAAGGCCATCGAAGCCATGGCAGGCCACGGAGTCGGCCCGCAGACAGCAGCCCGCATTCTTGCAATGCTCCACCCGACAAAAGAGCAGTTCTACAAAGACATTTTAGCAGCGGAGAAGCAATTCGTCAGGACGAAGATATATTGGAAGTGATTTCTATTTATTTTCTACTACTGCATCGGCTTCTATTTCTACGAGCCAGTCAGTGTTGATGAACCTCGAAACCTCAACAAATTTACAGGCTGGCCTAATCAGGGAAAAAAACTCTCCGTGTGCGTATAACATCTTGCAGACTGCCTCCTGCTCTTGCAATAACCATAAAAATGATTTATTAACTCTCACGCCAATTCTAATTCATGAAAAACCATGAAATAGCCAAAATCCTCGAAGAGGTTGCCATTTATCTGGAAATGGAGGACGAGATAGTCTTCAAGGTGCGTGCATACGAGAACGCAGCCGTATCTCTCGCGTCCCTCGCAGAAGATGTAGAAGAGGTTTACAAAAAGGGCGGCATAGGAGCCCTGCAAGAAATTCCAGGCATCGGCAAAGGCCTTGCAGAAAAAATTGAGGAGTATTTGAAAACAGGGAAAATACAGTTCTACGAAGACCTGAAAAAAAAAGTGCCTGTAGATGTTTCTTCTCTTAAAAGAATAGAAAGTCTGGGACCTAAAAAAATCAAGGTGCTTTATAAAAAACTAAAAATAAAGAATGTTGAAGATCTGGAAAAAGCGGCAAAAGCCGGAAAGATTCGCGTCCTGGAGGGTTTCGGTAAGAAGACCGAGCAGAATATTCTGAAAGGTATAGAATTTATGAAAAAGAGTCGCGGAAGGTTTACAATATTTGAAGTCGAATCTGTAGTGAGGGAAATTGAACGCCAATTGAAACCTGTGAAAGGTATTGAGAAGCTCATTGTTGCTGGCTCTTACAGGCGGCGAAAAGAAACAATCGGCGACATAGATATCCTTGTCGTATCAAAAAATCCCGGAATAGTAATGGATGCATTCACGTCCATGAAAAACGTTGCAGCAGTCTATGGAAAAGGCAATACAAAGTCAACAGTCCGCTTAAAGGAAGGCATAGATGCAGATCTGCGCGTTGTCCCTGCCACAAGCTTTGGCGCAGCATTGAATTATTTTACTGGCAGCAAGGACCACAATATTGCTCTGCGGAAAATAGCGCTGGAAAATGGTCTGAAACTGAACGAGTACGGCCTCTTCCACGGCACCAAGCAGATAGCAGGCGCGACAGAAGAAGATGTCTACAGGGCATTAGGCCTGCATTATATTGAACCGGAGCTCCGTGAGAACACAGGAGAGATAGAAGCGGGCGGAAAAACCCGTCTTCCGAAGCTCATTGGCTACAGCGATCTCAAAGGAGACCTGCAACTCCAGACAAACTGGACAGACGGTTCTCATTCCATAGAAGCCATGGCACTCGCTGCGAAAAAAGCAGGGCTTGAATACATACTGATCACAGACCACACAAAGAGTCTGGCAATGACAGGCGGCCTTGATGAAAAGAAATTGAAGAAGCAGGGAGAAGAAATAGGCAAAATCAACAGGAAGCTTGATGGCATTACAGTTCTGAAAGGTGCTGAAGTAAATATCATGAAAGATGGTTCTCTGGACATCGATGACAGGGCATTGAAAGAGCTTGACATTGTGGGTGCATCAATTCATTCCAACTTCAATATGCCCAGAGCAGACATAACAAAAAGAACACTGGCAGCCATGGAAAACCCTAATGTTGACATCCTGTTTCACCCAACTGGAAGAATTCTGAACAAACGCAAGCCCTTCGACATAGATATAGAACAGATAATCAATGTGGCAAAAAGTACAGGCACAGTGCTTGAAATCAACTCCCTGCAACGCCTCGACCTGAAAGACGAGCATATCAGGATGGCGATAAAGGCCGGCGTGAAGCTCTGCATAGACTCCGACGCCCATACGCCGTCTCACTTCTCCGCCCTTCAGGTCGGCATCGCCCAAGCCCGTCGCGGCTGGGCTGAGAAGAAAGATATTATCAATGCATGGCCACTGGAGAAGATGAAAAAGATGTTGAAGTAAAAAGTTATTAGGCTCCGATTATTCTTCTCTTAATCTTTCTTGGTAACGTAGGGCCTTTTGTTATAAATGCCGACAAGTACGCGAGGAAATCAGCATATTCTAGCGCTCTTTCGGCTCTTTCAGCCGAGTCTATACCACCTCCTGCAATTAGTATTATGTCTTTGCCAAATTTCTTGCGCATTTTTATTATATTTTCCATGGTGCCCTTAAACAGATCAGGCCCGCTATAACCTCCGCGCCCTGCGGAGAGCCTCGAATCAATTACAGGCTGCGTATTCCCATAGTGATATGCCCTAATCCCGTATTTTAGGCCCAATAGTATAACAAAGGAATTATTTTCTTCTTCATAACCGCGCGCAAGTTTAACAAGTGTTGGTTTTCTGGATTTCTCCATCACCCTGAATAAATCTTCTAACGTATTTGGATTCCTGTAAAGCTCATCGGTGAGCATGTAATTAGGAGATGAGATGTTCAGCTCAAAACATTTTACATGTGGATCTGATTCGGAAACTATTTCCTCAATTTCCCTAGCAGTGCCTGCAATACTCGCAACTAAAATGCCATCGCCGTTGTAAACCTTATTAAATTCTTTTATTCTTCTGGCCATTTCCTTTCCGCCCGGATTCGGGTAAGATTCGCAGTTTACAAAACCATTTCTAAGCCTCACAACTCTCGGATGAGCAGCTCCCTTTCTGGCATTATGAGTCGTGGTTTTTGTCGCAACGCCTCCAAAGCCTGTATGGAAAGCAACATCCCACATCCATGGCTCGCTGTAGTAAGACCCGAGAATCAGCGGGTTGTAGAAAGTCACGTCCACAATTTTTCTTTCATGGCCGGGCCAATGGATCTCTGTTTCTGGAATCAAAATGTGTGGCAGGCGCTTGTAGATGCCTTTCCCCAGAGGGATGGCATATTGCTCAGGCAGGAGTTTAAGGAAAGAGTAACAGAATTTATATGCTGCATCAAAAGCGTTTTCTGTAAGCATCAAATCACTGAAATATTTTTCCCAAACACATTTAAGCTTATTCCTAAATTAATCTTCATGGATGACGAAGACCGCATTACAAAGTTCAAGCAAGCCGGCAGGATTATTTCAGAAGTCCGCGAGGAAAGCAGGAAATTCATAAAGGAAGGCATGCTGTTCTCAGCGGTTGCTGAAAAAATCGAGAATCTCATCAGGGAGAAAGGTGCATCTCCGGGCTTCCCGGCCTGCCTCTCTGCCAATGAAATAGCTGCACACTACTCGCCCGGCAAGAATGATCAGTCCTGTATACCAGAAGGCGCTCTCCTCAAGGTTGACATAGGCGCCCACGTAGACGGCTATGTTGCTGACACAGCCTACACAATTGCGTTCAATGACGAGCACAAGCAGCTGGCAGAAGCAAGCGCAGCAGCCTTGAACGCTGCAATAGAGCAGTCTTATACAGGAAATCTGCTTAGTAATGTCTCAGAAGCAATCGAGGGCACGATAAAAGATTTTGGCTTCAATCCGATTTCCAACCTGACCGGCCACGGCCTCGGCCATTACTGGCTGCATGACGCGCCGTCTGTCCCGAATGTGAAATTCACAAGCGCATATCAGCTGAAAGAAGGCCATGCAATCGCAATCGAGCCCTTCGCTACAACAGGCGCTGGAAAAGTGAAAGATGCAGAATCCATAACGATCTTCCGCATTGACCAGCCAAAGCCTGTCAGAAATATGGAAGCACGCAGAATAATAGAGTTTGCTGCTGGCTTGCGTGGCTTGCCGTTTTCCGAGCGCTGGCTGCCTGTTGAATCGTTATTCAAGTTAAAAATGGCATTGAGGGAGTTGAGGGAGCGGGAAATTTTGTATGAGTACCCGGCATTAAAAGAAATAAGCAATGGCCTCGTCTCGCAGGCAGAGCACAGTGTCATCGTTTCCGATAAGCCTATTGTGATTACGAAATGAGGCATACCAAAAAATAAGAGCA
>JACQNX010000048.1 GCA_016202875.1 Candidatus Aenigmatarchaeota archaeon
ATATGTATCGTGGTCAAAAAAATAATTCTCTTTGTCCAATGCAAAATTATTTTCTTTTGATAAATTTGGAGTTACTATTTTAATGGTCTCAAATGCGTCTTTTGGTTTTGCATGTATCAGTGGAAACCATGAACCATGTAATTGTTTTACTGATTTACCATAATATTTTCTTTTGCTTAATTTTTCCTCAAACGAATGAAGATACCTGTATGTATTTGGGTACTTATTTTTAAATTCACTTTCAGAATAAGGAGAACCATCCTCTTTTTGCGGATAAATTAGCCACCTATTTAACCAATCTATTCTATATTTTCTGACATTCCTTCCTTTAGGAACTTTCTTTAATAAACTTTGTTCTAATCTCTCAGATTTTGCGATTGACTCATTGATAAAGAAAACACTATTCTCGCCTGTTATCAGACCTTGATGTATTGTGTCAGTAATACTGGATAGTTTTGTATTAATTGACTTGTCTAATCTTTTCATCAATCTTAAAACATTTTCAGGTTTTAAAATCCAGTTAGCATCACTTAATTTATCCTGTGCTACCTCAAAAAGAGCAAAAAAATCATCTTTGAATTCTTTTTGATAGAACTTTTTTTGAATATCATAAAGAAGATAATCCTTTGGTTGATAAACAATAATGGTCTTTATTTTGTTACCGTCTAACTTTTTCTTTTGAACAACTAATATACATGGATAATTTGTTACATCTTTGAAAACCCCAGAATCTCCAAAGTCTATAACCTGTAAAACTGAATTTTCTAATAATAACTTTCTAAGTTCTTTTCCGTATTCTCGATTAAGAAATAGATTTGGGTTGATATACCCCAATTTTGAGTTTTCTTTAATCCAGTCTATCCCTCGCTCAATAAATGGAATATAAATATCGAATTTGCCTATCGTTGTTTTATATTCATTTTTAAGATATTCTCTAGTTTTTACATCAAGCATCTGTTCCCTAACATACGGCGGATTACCAACAACAAAATCAAACTTCTTATTCTTAATTGCGTCTATTTCTTCCTGCTCTTCTAAGAATGCTTGGTGGCTGTAATCCCAGATTTGTTTTTGTGTTGGCTTTTCCAATGAATCTGTCCTGTAAATTTTGAATCTTTTAAGTTTGTAATCCGGATATTTCTCCCTTACCTTCTGGTATAAGTCAATTATCTGGAACAGAAGATTCATTTCTGCGATATGACAGGCGAATGGGTTAATATCCAATCCGTAAATATGCTCCTGAAGAGATTCGAGAATTATCTTTGCCTCGTCTGGTGATAACCTGCTTACAATGTCTTTCCATTTCTTAGGGTCTCTTAATTCTCTCTTGTCTGTTTTCCTGAATTTCATCAAATATCTGCTGATTAATCTTCTTGATGCCCTTACCAAAAAACCGCCTGAACCGCAGGCAGGATCAAGAAGGTCTTTGGTTTCAATGTCATAGCTGTACGTATAACCAACTGATGTCAAAATGTAATCAATAACCTCTGTCGGCGTGTAAAATTCTCCCAATCTTTTCCTTTCTCCGCTTGGCAGATATTTTTCATATAGATTGCCAAGAATATCCCTGTCAACATGGGTAAAGTCAAACTGGTTTAAAATCCACAAAACACTGTTCAGCAATTTGTTTAGTTCGCCATCACCTGTCCTGAACCAGTCCAAAATACCGACTTCGTAAAAGTGAGAATAAAGCCCCTTTGCACTTTTATAGGCAAACTCAAGAATTTCCTTGTTAATCTCGTCTTTACCCACTCTTTCTTTCAGAAATGTCCTTAGCTGTTCTATGCCCCCATTGGAGATGTTTTGTTTTAGAAATTCTTTGTCTTCACAAATTCTGATAAACAATAGTTTATTTAATAAGACATAAATTGTCTCCTTACAAAATATTTCCTTTACTTTGTCGTCTTCCACATCCTCTTTTCCAGAATATTCCTTCCATAATTCATATCCTGAAAACGTCTTGTATTTTGAATATTTCTCCTCCAGTTTTTGTTTATATTTTGCTATTCCGTGATTTAATTCATGGTTTCCTTTATTGTTCTTTGACTCCCTTTCAGCTTTGTTTAATTCAGCCTGATATTTGCCGAAGCCTTCCTTATATTCGCCAAATGCCCTACGTGTATAGTCTAAAAGCAGATCATTGGCTATGAAATTCAACCTGTCAAGAAGTTTTCTAAATCCTATATCTTTTGTGATGTCTATTCTTGCATAAGTTTCGTCGAATTTCTCATATTTGCTTGGATCGAACAGGGTTTCTTTGGTCAGATTATTCAAAAACAAAATCTGGCTCTTTTCTTCAGAGGATAGATTTTCTATTGGTTTTCTCTGTTCCAAAATTTTGGAAAAATCAAGATTAATCCTTAATTCGCTTCCAGTTTTTTTGACTTCCCATAATTTGAACTGCAAGAAATTGGTTAAACCGATAAACCGAGTTGTTTCTTCCTCATATTTGAAAGCCTGTTCCTCATGCTCAGGTTTTTCTATGTTTTCGTCTGGTTTTTTTGTTTCAACCTTAATGACAGCAAAATCATTCTTATCAAAAATAGTGATATCTGTTCTCTTTTTTTCATATCTGTAATTTGACCCGGTATAACCTAAAACAGGCTCTACAAAATATTTCACAAACCTAGGCCTTATATCATGTTCTACCGACCCCTTTTCTATCTCTTTGATTATGTTTTTGAACGCCTTCAATACATTTTCTATAAACTCTGTTTCACTTGTCATTATTCAAAACCTCTTTACCCTGCTCGGTAATTTTTAATATGACAGCTCTGCCTTCTCCAAAATCCCTTTTAATCAAACCCAATTCTTCCATTGATTTTAGAATTACAGAAGTGAGGGGTCTAGATAAACCTAAGTGTTCAGTTACATCCTGAACCTGACACCCCTCATTTTTGTTTATATACTGTAAAATTTGTATTGTTCTCTTTTCCATATTATCAATGATTACCATTAGTAACTTATTCTTTATAAATATATTTGCAAGCTGTAGCAGTTCTGCTGTTATAGAATATGGAAAAAAGAGCGGTTGGGTAAAAATTTCAGATCGCGGATTATTCAACAACCTTACCAGACAATGGCCAGAAGGAGATGCGGTAGGAAGACATGACGTCTCTTCGTATGTTCAGGTTGATCAGGATAGTGCCGTAATCAGAACGCAGAGATATCAAATTAAATGGATCTGGCCTAAATGAATAAAGAAAGATTCAAGCTGATACGTCTGCATACCTGTTTTTAATAAAGGACTACAGTGAATTCGGATGGTACTGATTTGGAACCACACGCTGTATATACGGAATTTTATCGAAGTCGGGATCAAGGGATACAATTTTCAGCAGGTTATTGGCTATCATAGATTGTAAGCATAGCGCATCATCAAAACTAAGTTTAAACTTTTTCATGTGATTTGTAGCAATTATTCTATCCTTTAATGAAATGGAATATACATCCAAGCCGGAATACTTTTTGAGGCTTACTATGAATTTCTTTATTTCCTTCCAGCCTAGTCCATTAGATTCCATAACAATAACTTTTGGTCAAGTTCTATCTCTAGAAAAATATTAGCGTCTATGAGATACATGTTTTTTCCATCTCTCAGCCCTTATCTTGCCACTTTCATGCCGCAATTCAACAGAAGAATTTCCTTCTCTTCTGGGTAATTACCGATGTTCTGCTGAGCACTCCACTCTCTAAATGCTGCTTCAGCAGCACGGCTTATAGATCCTCTACCGAATCCAAATGTATTCATCGCAACTTTTCTGAATATCTTTTCCACATCATCGTTTATGTCGACTTTTATCGTTCCCATAGTTATTCACTAAAGTACTTTAGTACTTAAAGTGCGCCTGCCGGGATTCGAACCCGGATCAACAGCTTGGAAGGCATCCCAGTCACGACACATGTGGTCCTACCATTAGACTACAAGCGCTTGCCTTTTCTAAAGATAAAGGGGAGACTATTTATTTGTTTTAGCTTTATGCTATACCTGTCAAATGCAGCACAAAAAGCAGGCAGAAAACTCCCACTACATCTGCTGCGCTTGTTATGACAGGAATGGTGACATTATCCGGGTCTATGTTCATTCTGTAAGACAGGACAGATACAGCAAAGGTGAGGATTACAACTATTGTTGTTAACATCAGGCCTGCGGTCAAGGTAACAGAAAGTATCTGCATCAAGCCGAGACCGCCTATCCCTATGAAAAATGAAAGGAGGAAGGCGATCAAGCCGACACTGAAAAAAATCATGATGGCGAGCACGTATGCATTCAAAAATTCAAGCTTGATATTATTGCTGAAGGACATGCGTGCTTCTAGTGTTCCCAAATGAAGCTTTGTGGAGAGGCGGGCTGCCATAATGTTCCCCACATTGCCGCCTTCTTCAAGAAATGCAGGAAGCATAACCAGCAAAACAGGCAGAGCAACAAGCGTAGAGAGGTTGAACTGTATAATGATGCCGGACAGGGAATCCAAAAACAGCGTAAACAACAGTATAAAAGTGCTCTGTATCACGATCTGGCGATAAGATGCCTCTTTTAATAGCAGTGACTGTTTTTTTGTTTCAACAATAAAAATGTCAAGAAATGCAAGCAGCGCAATGCCAAGCGCTATTATCAATATTGAAAGATTTGAGGAGAGATTACTGTTCATCACAATTATCGCGCCAACCATCAGTGTCGGCACTGTGAAGAGATCACCGAAAGCAGTAATCATGGGCGATGTGACATTGTCAGGGTCCCACCCTTTCCTGAAGGAGAGAAAGGTTATGCTGATTGTAATCAAAAGCATGATAATGCCTGACAGTATGCCGCCGATGAATGAGATGAGAATGAGGTCGATGATGCTGATGCTTTCAAAGCCAAATGCAAACAAAATTGCTTTAGCGAGTATGGCCAGAACTACTGAGAAGATAACAGTCAGGGCCATGGATGCGTAAATGTTGTTTTTGATTGTTGGGTTTCTTCGATCAAAATAAGAGACAGTACCCATATGCATTGCTGAGCCGAGGCGCGAGCCCATGGCAGAGAATATGTTTCCCCTCATCCCTAAGGCAGCAGGAACCAGGACAATAAGCCCGGGCAGCATTCTAAGCAGTTCTTCAGCTTTTCCAAGAAACAAGCCAGCCAAGATGCTGGTCAGTATGCTGAAGAACACGGCTGCATAGCTTTGTTTCAGGTTTAATGTATTTCCAAGCACATGCTCTGATGCTTTTGAAAGGACTGTTTTCTTTTTCATACCAATCTAGAAGAAAATTATTTTCTGCCTTTGGCTATTCTTCTAAGCTTTGCGCAGCCGGTCTTTGAGCCTACGGCGATGAGTATGTCGCCCTCTTTTATTTCTGTATCTTTTCCGGGGTTGAACAGCCATTTTGCTCCCCTACGGATGGCAATCACCTTCAGCGCCAGTTCTGAGCCCAGCCTTGACTCGCCGAGAGTCCTCCTGATAAGCACTGAATTCGGGCCTGCTACTGCCTTGGTTATTGTTTCATCGCTCTGTTCCAGCGCTTGGCGGATGACAGAATGAAGCCCTGTTCCTTTCAGAACTAATTCACTGAGGTTTTTTGCAGCCCTCCCCACGAATGTAGCGCTTTCCACCAGCTCCAGCACGCCTATCAGCTTTTCGTTGTGGGAGCCACGGGATGCTGCGAGCAGGTGTATGTAAAGGCTTTGCTCCAGCTCTTTCAGGCGCTCCTGAAGCAGCAAAACTTCTTTTGCTATGTCCTTGCTGTTGAAGAAGACAGAAGAGTAGCCGAGGTCGAGCATAACTTCGGAAAGGTCTTTCATCTCTTCCAGAATTTCTTTTACATTCTCTTTCATGCCACCACCTTTTCTAAATATGCTTCTTAGAGATTTATAGCTGTCGGTAAAATCTTGCTATCAGAATAATGAGACCACGATAAATGCGAAGATCGTGAGGCTGCCGAGATCTGCAATTGCTGTTGTCAACGGAATAAGGAAGTTATTGGGATCATCTCCTCTTCTGAATATCAGATAACCGCCGGCGAAAGAAATGATAGTTATCAGCGCGCCGAGCAGCAGAGTGCAGACAACAGAAAGCAAGAGAAGCTTGACGAAAAACTCGACAGATATATAGAAGCTGTTTAGAATGGCGACAAAGGACGCCATGGCAGATATGTAAAATGCCGCAATCAGGGCTACGGCAAATATCGTTGCAGTGAGCTCATGGATTTTTTCTGATTTCCACCACTGTCCTCTGACTTTTCCTGTGAAGAGATAAGTGCTGAATTTGGCGCCAACTATGGTTCCAAAATTGCCTATCATCGTGTTAAGTGCAGGAACCATTATGAGCAACGGGAGCAGCACAGTCAACTTGGCCTGAAGCGACTGAAGCCAAAGACCGCCAAGTGTGCTGATTACCGATGCAAAAAGCACAACAAAAAATGACTGTTTTACGATTGCGTGCCAGACATGCCTGTCTTGGCCATAGCTCTTGATATAGTACATTGTGCGATAGGAGAGCTTGTGCTTCTTGTGAATGCGGTGCTGCACAACGTGAAAACTTCTCCTCTTCAGCTTTTGGATTTTCCTGATGTGGATTTTTGGTATCCTCATATTAACATCACCGTAACAAACAAGGATAATATACTCACGACATCGCCTGTTGTTGTCACGTAAGGTCCCATGATGTTGCTGGGATCGTGGCCGCGCCTGAAGAGCCAGAATGTCGCGAATATTGTGAGCGGGATTTCGAGTAGATTTGAGAGGAGGCCAGCAATAAGGGCTAACATAATGATGCGCACATCAGAGATGCCAAAAACATAGCTGCTCATAAGGTATGCAAGCAGTCCAAGAAAGAAGCTGATGACAACTGCCATGATAACTGCAGCTATTATGTTACCTTTCAGTATTTTGTTCAGTTTGATGCGGGGCTTTATTGCTCCTACAAATAAGCCGGAGCTGAGTCTGCCGGAAAGAGTACCAGAAATATTGCCGCGCATCTCAAGAAAGCCCGGCAGAAGAATAAGCAGGCCAGGAATGAGTTCAAACTTTTTCGTAAAGAACGCCAACATAAGGCCGCCAAAGAGTCCGCCTGTCATGGCAAGCAGTTCGGCAGATAACATCTCCTTGAAGTCTCTTCGCAGCTTCATATGTGTAAATTTGTTGCGTGTCATATTAAAAGAATTTTATTTATTTTATTTAGGCTGACAATAGATAATTATGCGATACCTTCCGCTTGCACTGGTAATTTTCACTCTTGGCTGCGTCAGCCCTGTCCAAAACAACGAGATCCCGTACCAGCTCAACGACACATTTGCTCAGGAATTTGAAGAGCTCGTAACAAACTGGAACGCAGTCGCGGGCATGCAGCTGGCAACAACGCAAGAAGGGTTCAAGGTTTATTTTGACAAAAATCTCAGTGTGGTAAATATCAGCTGTACAAACAAGATGAGCCCTACATTTGACTGCAATGATGTTCTTCTTGAATACATGCCCACAGAAACTGCATTAAAAGCAGGGGATGTTGTGTCTTTTGAGATCAGCGCCAGCGAGGCGCAAATATTCGCAGAGGAACCTTTTGAGGGGACGCGAATCATCCAGCGCAGGATTTTCCGCATTGGCGATGATGATGGTATTTATTTCATCATGAAGAGGGACGCTGCTGAGACAACACACAAGATACAGGTAAGATTTGACCGGATAAAAGGCAGGGTCATCGGATTTATCTTTGATGCGCGAGTCGAAAAAACAGCGCTGGTTCCTTACACACTGCAAAGCAGGGGTGTCGGGAATTATAATGACCTGACTGATAAATGGAACACATTTGTCAGCACGGTTTACGAAGGCAGCATTAACGGCACATACAAACTTTTTTATGACAGAACGTTTGATGTCCCTTCTCTTGCATGCACTGGAAGCATGAGACCCACGCTTGATTGCAACGATTTAGTTCTTTCCCACAAACCGCAGCACGAAAGCGAGATTCAAAAAGGAGACGTGATATCGTTCAGGATCGCTCCCAATGAAACAGCAGGATTTCTAGAACCGCCGAGCACAGAGACTATTCATGTCATGCACAGGATTTTCAGGATCACGACAACGCAGAACAGGACTGCGTTCATCACAAAGGGCGACAACCCTGAGACAAACGCGCAGACAGACGCGATACACCTGGATTTCGGGAGGGTTGAGACGAAGGTCATCGCGTACTTCAAGGAGAGCTTCGGGGCGACATTTGAGGACAACTAATTACTATCTAATAGTAGTGAAAATGGAAACCTTTAAAAGCTTTGCTGTTTGTAGATATGCAGTGAGAACATGTTTGGCAGGAAAGCAGCAACAATAAGAAGGCTTCTTCGACAAAGCGAGGAGCTTGAGAACGAAGCCGTCCAATTAACACACTCGCTAACAGATGCGCAACGCACTTCAGACGCCCTTACCAAGAAGGTTTCTGCATATCAGCAGACAGTCAGAACATATAAGGAACAGCTTGGGGAAAAGGACGCAAGAATTTCTTCTTTAGAAGCAGAAGCAGGCACTGCACGTAGAAGGGCAGATGAATTGCAGGCCCGAATTGCTGAAGTGCCTAACAGAGAGCAGATAACGAAAGAGGCATTAATCGAACTCGCGCAGGGAAGATCTGACGAAGGCTATGACGCTTATCTTAAGCAGCTTGCTGCAGAGATTGTAAACAAAGGCATAGAGGCTTATCGTTATACGCTCAAAAATATGTTAGAGGGGCGCGAGCCGTTGCTTGTTGCTGCTTATGACATGTGTGGCAGAGAAACCCGACTGTTCTTCCCGCAAATTGAGGATATTGGAACACACAAAATATCGGGATTTAATGTTTTGGATGTAAAGACGCGACCAAAAGTTGATTTTATTAAGGCATTGTACCCGTTCTTAGATTTTGAGGATATTGAGAGGTGCGCCGAGGCGAGATACACTTCAATAGATCCGGTGGTCAGGCTGGAATTCAGAGCGCCATCGATTATTAAGTATGAATCACAACAAGTACGCCAGGAACTGATGAGTAGCCTTTTGCCCGGAGAGTGGGAAAAAAAGCTTGAGGGAGACAAACAGATGTTACTGGCTGCATACGGCTTCGGGTTCGCAGCCAGCTATTATGAGGACGCTTGTGCTAATCCCCTGCCAATAAAAATTGAGGATTATTTTAACAGGAACCGTGTCATTGAAGTTCCTGAAAGAGTTTTGCAGATGCAGAAAAGAGCAGGATTAGGTTCGAGCCCTACACTTTTATCCTATCTGAATGAATGCATCCGGGATAACCCGAGATTTTCTGCCGGCGTGCTAGAACATTTCAATCGCAAAATGTAGTTTTGTTTTTCTTGAAGCAAATACTGAACAGATTAAACACGTCTGTTCTTCCGAGGAGCAGAGGGACCTCCTCGATCAATGCCCATGCGATTCTTGCATCGAATAGCTTTCCCCCTATTTTCATTTTTATGCGCTTTATTATTATCGGGATGCTTCTTTCACCTATTCCTTTTATTTCTTCAATTTCATCCGACTTTTATATCTGGAGACCACAGAATTAAAGCCTCTTCGCCTGGTATCTTGGCCAGCAGCGGAGTTTTTCCTGTTTTTATTTTTGCCTCCTCGATGACTTTTTTTGCGTTGCCGCCGCTGGCTACTACCCTGTCATCTACAATAGCGATGTATTGTCCCTTGTATTTGCTCAGGTCCGTTTTCACATAAAACTCGAATTCCTTGCTTCTTTGCATATTCCCACCTGATACTAATTGCATCTGAAATATTTTAAAAGAGCTGGGTGAGGGAGTTGAACCCTCTTACTCCGCTCTGCAGGCGGATGCATAACCCTTCTGCCAACCCAGCACGTGCTAAATAATATCTGTCCAGAGTCTAATAAAAACGGATCTTTTATTTTGGCAGCAGAACGGCATTGCACCATCTTTAAATACATGTATGTGCATGTACATACACATGCCAACAATGACAATAACGATCACAGAAGAGGCGTACAAGCGCCTGAAAGCCAAGAAAGAGCGCAACGAGAGCTTCACAGACGTTATACTCAAGATCACCAGCAAAAGAAATATCAGCGACTTTGCGGGCATGCTCACCGAGAAAGAGGCATCAGATCTGGAGTCAAACATCAGGGATGCAAGAAGCCGGTCAAGGGCAAGAATGGACCATATCAGAAAGAGGATGAGCGAATGATACTGGACACAACTTTTGTTATTGATGTTTTCAGGGGCAGGAAAAACGCTGTTGAGAAGGCTGTTGAGCTGGAGCAGCGCGGCGAGGCGCTGTTTACCACGGCTGTAACAATCTTCGAGCTCTGGCAGGGCCTGGATGTAAAGCACAAGGAAAAGCAAGAAAAACTGGCGCATTTTGTAGAAACATTCGGCCTTATGGCGCTTGATACTGAAAGCGCCAAGAGAGGCGGCGAGATACATTCTGATCTCCTGGCAAGAGGCATGCGCATTGATCCTGAAGACAGCATGATTGCAGGCATCGCCATGAAAAATATGCAAACTCTGCTAAGCCGCGATGAGCATTTTTCCCGCATCAGGGGCATGAGAACAGAGAGCTATTAATTTACCAGTGTGGAAAACGTTCGCTTAATACTGCCCAATTTCTGCAAAGCATCTTCTATTGTTCCTAATGCGGTCTCATACCGCAATCTCGTCCGGGAAACTTTGAATTCATCTCTAAAGTAGGAAATATCCGGAAATTCTCGTAATAGCTTTTCAAAATCCTGATAGGCACCTACTAGACGTTCTCTATAATCTACAACTCTTTGTTCGAATTCTTTTCGGGAGATACTATGACCAAACATTGCGTCTTCTATAGACATATATACTACATCTACATCTTGTGAAAATATTTCTTTTCTAGACTCCACCACTCTAGATGCACGAATGTTTAATCTCTGTGAGTATTCTCCTGCATCTCTTAAAACTTCTTCAATATGCCCAATTTTCCTTCCAGCTTCAAAAACAGCATTATCGTCCATATCACATGAAAATAGGTCTAACTTTTTAAATCTATCTTTTGTTCTTAATATCCATTTCCCTGTCTTTTCCTTCGCCGAGCGCCTCGTGTATCAAAATCTTTATATAGCACGTCTCGACATGTAGAAACAAGGTTAAAGGGCGTAGTGCTGTTGTAGTCTGAAAGCATGGCCCGCAATTAACGGCGATGCAATGAAAAGAGCCTTAATATTCCTTGTGATTGCAGTATTTTTATTAAGCATATCTACTGCTTTTGCTGATTACATAGACGCTTATGCGAACAGCGTCGTGAGCGTGAGCAGTACTGTCAATGTCACAGGCACTGTCAAGAACAGCACAGGCAGCGGCATGGCCAGTGTGAATGTGACAGCTACCCTTTCAAGCTCATCGTCCTTCACAACGACCTCGTCAGCTGGTGCTTTCTCGCTTCTTGTAACAGCACCGTCAACGCCAGGGGATTATAATATTTCAATTACAACAAATATTTCTGTAAACAAGTCTATTCCTATACATGTCACCAATTTTACGAACTTCACACTGGCAAATATAACCTTTGACGGCGTGCAGCCGCCTTTCTCAAATGGCAGCAGCTTTGTCATTAATGTGACTATTGTGGGGCCTGGCATGGTTGATCCCTCATTAAGGGTATACCAGAGCTACGGCACGTACCTGAACTGGACCATAACAAACCTCACAGCTGTGAACAACACCAACGGGACATTGCGCTATAATATTTCCATCCCTGGAGATGCAGATGGCTCTTATATCATTGTCTTTGAAAAAGGGCTGGCCTTTAAGATCTTCAGTGTGAAGTCCACACTGACGGCAGTGGCAGATGTCCTGGACAGTTCTGGTGCCAGCACAACAACCGTTGCGCAAAACCAGAATGCCACAATAAGGGTACGCGTCTTTGATACAAGCGGGCCCATAAATAATTCCAATGTATCTGTTGTGATCACACTGCCTAACAGCACTACTGTCTCCGCGACTCTTTCACTAAGCAATGCTTCAACAGGGACGTACACAGCAGCGTTCACGCAGACAAGCATCATAGGACGATATCAGATAACTGCAACTGTTGCAAGCACTAAAAATGTGAGTACTTCAACGTTCTTTGATGTAGGGTCTCTAAATGCTAAACTGGATATTGTAAAGGAGTTCTTCTTTGAGTTTGGCGGCGACTCGGCATTTGCTGCAGGGGGGCAGATTGCATTCAATGTTCTTGTAACGAATCTCAGCAACAATGTCATTTTCAGCGGCAGCGTGACAAATGCAGTAGACAGAACAATATGCACCAACACGTCCACGACACTGTACCCTACTGAACTGAAAAACCAGAGGACAGGGACAATAATCACATTCGGGACAGCGAATATTACAGTGAGCCTTGGCGGCTTTTTCGGGCAGACTGTTTGCAAGATAAACTTCACAGCGCCTTCAGAGACTGGGATATACTCGTTCTCTGCCAATACAACAACGAATGTCAGCGGAGTGCTCACCAATGCAACAGCTACTGGCTATTTCCAGGTGCAGAAATACATACTGAAAGTTTCTCCTGTATCTACGCTAGGCGGAGGTTTTGAATTCCTCAGTGCGCTGCGGCCAGGAGACAATGCAACATTTGAGATTAGTGCTAGGAATCTCTCTAGCAATGGCAGTGCGATAGCAGGCAACAGCATAACAAACATCACATTCAAGAGGATCACTTCCCTTAACTTCTTGCGACGCGAAGCGGACATAACAGGGCTTGCGTCCAATGTGACAGCTGGCACATCATCAACAAACCCGAAGATACAGATTGTCCTTCCGGAGAACAGGACAGGGCCTTACCAGATTGAGGTGCAGGCAAATGTCAGCGGCGACATCGTCAGTGGCACTGCATTTTACTTTGCCAAATACATTGAAGGATTTGTGTTCCCTGCAGGATTCTTCTCGCACGGCATGGGCGAGAGCGCTTTCAGATGCGGAGGCACGCAGAGGTTCACAACAACAGTCACAGACGTGAAGACCAGGCAGGCTGCCAGGAACGTAGTGTTCAACAACATTGAGGCTGCAAGATCTGAGCACACAGGGCAAGATGTTTCATCGTACCTCACAATAGCGTCAGCCACGGTCTCGGACAGCAACGGCAACGCGAACATTACCATTAACTTCTCCTCCAATATCAGCTACTCAGGATTTTACTTCTTCCTCATCAATGCAACAACAGACGATGGCAAGGCAGATATCATGCCAGGCGGATTTGAGTGCAGGACACTGAACTTCTTCCCTAGCGTGAGCGCGAACGGCACAGCAGAGGGCGGATTCGGAGGCGGGTTCAATGTGGCTCCCACTGCGCTGCTGAATGTTACGATCAGCAATATCAGGAACCTGAACTTTGCAGGCAACCAGACCATGAATGGAACAGCGAGAGTAAGCAGGCTGGAGAACTTTGACCCTGCGAAGGGCGGGCAGGCGCTCTACACAACAGGCAGCACGCTGACATACAATCTGACCAATGGATCTGTGAGCTTTGTGGTCGGAGCAGGCAACTTCACCGGGCTCAGCGCCTGGCCCAGCGGTTTTAATCATATTGAGATTGCAGTTACAGACACTGCTACAGGCGGCACGAACACGACGGACAGCCATGGCGGATTCTTCAAGTCTGTTGCATTTGATATGTTTACAAGCTTTGATTTCGCTACCTACGCGCCCAATGATGTTGTCAGAAAAGAGATAAGTGCAAAGACCAACATAACGCGCAATGCCACAAATTCCTCTTACACAGATAATACAGCTGGCGGATTTACAGGGAAGATCGGCAGGCCTTGGGAAGGTTCAATGATTGACTTGACTGTGACCGCTACTTTGATTAATGATACCTGGAGCTTTAACAACCTTTCCTGCTTCAGCTGCACTGAGCGATGGAATGTCTCATTCACAATACCGAGCAGTGTAAGGAAAGGCTTCAACATGATCATCATCACTGCAAAAAGTTCTTTAGACAACCAGACAGCAACAGTGGAATTCGGCGGCATGGTGAACAAGTACAATGTCGCAGTGCCTGATGAGGAGTACATTTTCATGCAGAACTACAGTGTGACTGCTGTAAGCGCTGCGCATAACCAGTCCATATATGACAGGTACGGCATAAACCTCAGCAACATCAGCCAGAACTGGGGCGTGTCATCAAAAGCAGGCGGCGTCTGCATTGCAGAGAACATCACCTCGCAAAGGTTCGGATTCAATACCCAGAACATCAACTACAGCCTCACGAACGGGTCTGCCAAGGTCAGTGTGGTTGTTCTGGACAACGCGTCTTCAGGCGTGTACGATACTCTCATAATCAACAACAGCGGGAACATCACAGTTGCAAACGTGAACAACAGGCGCTTCAGCAACCTTACTAACAACGCCAACCTTACAAACCTCTACTTACGCAATGTCAACGATTGCGGCTTTATCTCTGTGCTGAATTCAAATGCCAGCTCAACAGGCTTTGGCTCAGGATTCGGCGGCCAGCACCAGACCAATGCGAACATCTACATACCGTTCAAGGTGAGTCAGGGCAGCAATGCGCTTGCAAATGCGAATATAACAGTGCAGCAGATAATACTTCAGGACAGCACAGGCGGATCTGACGGGCGCGGTGGCTTTGGATTCACGGGATTTCTTTCTTCAGCACAGTTCAACTTCACCAATGGCACAACAGACAGCAATGGCATTGCGTTCCTTAACCTGAGAAATATATCAACAAGCGGGTCTATGAACCTCATCTGGAAGCTGAACACAGGCACAGACACAGACGTGGCAGAGTTCTTTGCCGGCGTGCAGTTTGAGGTGAAGTCGTTCCGCACATGGGTTGACGTACTAGAAGCGCCGTTCCGCGTGATCAACCTCACAAACAGCACTGCCAATGTCAATGGCAGCATAAGCGGGCTGACAGGCAACCTCACAAAAGCAGGCTTTACTATTTACAACGGCACATGGAACGAGACAGCGAACGGGCAGCTGGTTCTTGACAGCAGCATGAGCACGTTCTACTTTGTATTGAGAAATGTGTCAGCTGACGCGCCTGGAGTGCCGTTCATGGACCTTACTTACGCAAACAATTATACGAACCTTATGTTTGATGATGATACCAACCTGACACTAGGTGAAGGGCCGCCAGAAGGCACTTATACTGCCACCTCAAACAACTGGACAAACAGCATAACGCTGTCTGGCGTATTCAACCAGGTCAAAGTAGTGGGCAACAAGACTGCTAGCGCAACGCTGACGCAGTTAGTCATTGCGCAGGAGAACAAGACATACTACAAGTCCCTGACACCATCAGGCAACTCAACAAGGGTGGATGTCAATGTCACAGTGGAGGTATGCGCAGTGACCTATGACAGGCCAGAAAGGCCGGTGATAGGCGCGGACATAACACTGCAAACGGAGAAGTTCTCAGCTACGGGCATAACTGTTGTCAACCTGACACAGTGGGACCCGTTCACGAACTCGGATGTCACGACCATCAAGACAGGACCAAGCGGCTGCGCAGTGTTCAATGTCTCGCATCCATCGTGGAGCGGGAATGCTGCAGGTTGGACAGCAGGGCAGCCAAACAGCCTGAAAGCTGTTGTGAACAATTCAGGCACAGTAGAGACAGGATTTGGGCCTGCCGTGTTCGTGCAGTGCCCGCCGGGCGTGAGGTGCTATTCGTATTGATGAGTGAGACGAGGGAGTCACTGAATAAGACAAAAACTGAACCAAGAGGAAATGAAAAATAA
>JACQNX010000050.1 GCA_016202875.1 Candidatus Aenigmatarchaeota archaeon
GAGGGTGGAAAAGGGTGGATGGATGAGCTTATACCGGATAGACAAAAGAGAGAATGGAAATCTAAAGAGGAGTTTATCAAATACGGTAGAGCGCATGGATATGACAAGTTGAGTAGAGCAGAATTGCAGGATAGAGATAGCGGCTATTATGGGGCAGGTATGCACCATAAAGAGGGTGGAAAAGGGTGGATGGATGAGCTTATACCGGATAGACAAAGGAGAGAATGGAAATCTAAAGAGGAGTTTATCAAATACGGTAGAGCGCATGGATATGACAAGTTGAGTAGAGCAGAATTGCGGGATAGAGATAGCGGCTATTATGGGGCAGGTATGCACCATAAAGAGGGTGGAAAAAGGTGGATGGATGAGCTTATACCCCGAAAAATCAGAACAGATGCAGATGTCAAGAGATATATATCCAGAGATCCAACAGCCAAACGTATCGTAGAAATCGCCTCTTTGAACCAAAGCTATTCTGAAGTTGCTGAAATATTCACTCAACTCTGGCCAGACAAATTTCCTTCCAGTGAGAAACTTGCGCAGCAGCTACCCAAGGTAATATCTAAAGTATCCCATGCGATATCGCCATTGATGCGCTTTGAAGCTGCATTTAAAGGGATCTACGAATTTCTACCTGTCGAATTTGCTCTACAAAATTTGCAAGATATGCTTTATAGAATTGGCATTGATGTCTATCAGGCAGCATTCAACAACAATCCAAAAGAGACACTAGCTAGATTAAAGCGTCTTCAGCAAACCATAGACAAGAAAAATGCCCAGAAAGTAATACGCGGTATTCATTCATGGTACAAAGACGCTTATCAATTCACAATCCCAGGAATAGGGAATATTTCACAGAGTTATTCATGATGACACTTTACACAAAATCTATTCGCGCCAAGCTAGAAAATAAGGATGGGACACGCATATGCGTTATGCGATATATTAGACCTTACTATAAGTTTGATATCTGGGCTCCTGCTTTGGCACCCCCTGAAGAATTGCTAATGGCATACAAGAAAAAAAGAATTTCGTGGGGGGAATATGAAGAACTCTATAGAGACGTGCTGAAGAGAGAAGGACCATTAATAACGTGTTTGGCCAATATGGCTGCCCTTACCAATGTTACGTTGCTTTGCTGGGAACTAACTCCAGAAAACTGCCATAGAAGATTAATATCCCAGGAAATTGAGAAATACAACCCAGATGTGGAAATTGTACTTAAATGAAATATAATTGCACATGATACCACTCGAAGCAATTTATGGCAAAAACCCTAAGATTTCTTGCAGGCTTATATAACGCTATTGCGATGTAAATAGCATGGGCAATAATGTAAAGATCTTATCGCTGCTGATAGCGCTTTTCCTGGCACTGTCTGCGCTGTTCTTTTTGGAGAGCTTCAAGACACAGGCAGGGGACAGGACAGCTCTTAAAAAATTCTCGTCATACGAAGACATGAAAAATTTCGTAAAAGCTGCGGAGCTGCAAGGCGGATTTTACGGTGGCCCAAGAATCCTGGAAGCATCGGCTGCAGAGGCATCTGCACAGGCCGCAGCCAAGGGAGGAGGTTCTGAAGGTTACTCCAGGACAAACATACAGGTCGAGGGCGTGGACGAGGCGGACATCATAAAATCAGACGGCAAGTACCTGTACATTGTTTCCAGGCAGTCGCTTGTCATCATTGATGCCTATCCCGCGGACAGCGCGAAAATTCTCGCTACAGCCGGCCTCAACGGCACGGCGCAGGAGCTTTTCATCAACGGCGACAAGCTGGTGGTTTTTGGGTATTCCTATGATGTAACAGAACCACAGCCACTGCCGGCTCAAGCTTCTCGAGACATAGCTGAATCTGCATATTATCCGTACTACAGGCAAAAGTTCTTCATGAAGGTTTTTGATGTCAGCAACATAGAAAGCCCTGAAATGAGAAAAGACCTGAAGATGGACGCTGACTATTACGACTCAAGGATGATAGGCGATTATGTTTACGTCATTGTCAGCCAGCCGCTGGAATTCAGGGAAGGCGTAATACCACTGCCTCTGGAGTACGCGCCAGGAACAGCGCGCCCTGTTTTTGACTATGATGATGTCTATTATTTTGACTATCCTGACTATGCGTACAGGTTCACAGACATCATTGCGTTCAATATAAAGGACGATGCCCAGGAACTGTCACATAACCCATACCTGCTCGGATATGCGCAGAATCTCTTTGTCTCGCAGAACAATATCTACATAACAGGCAGCAAGCATGTGCCGCAGTCTTATTTTGTGGACGCCCTTGTAAAAGAAG
Organism: Candidatus Aenigmatarchaeota archaeon; assembly: GCA_016202875.1. Lineage (GTDB taxonomy): Archaea > Aenigmatarchaeota > Aenigmatarchaeia > GW2011-AR5 > GW2011-AR5 > JACQNX01. Next base: position 2,297 of record JACQNX010000050.1, read on the forward strand.
CAATACTGCCTTTTCTGCCGGCTGAGCTTGCGGCAAAGATGGCAGCTATCCAGGAATTCAATCTGTCTGCATCAGAGAAATCAGTAAAAATGGGCGATGTATTCAATACTTATATGAGCGAGCTGACAGAGAAGGAAAAGGAACAATTAGGGATGAACATCCAGAAAAAGACAGCAGAGATAGAGGAAAGGCTGGAAAAGGAAAGGCAGAAAACAGTTGTGCACAAAATAGCTGTCAAAGACGGTAAAGTGGAGTACAAGGCTTTTGGCGAGGTGCCTGGAACGCCGCTGAACCAGTTTTCCATGGACGAGCATAATGGGTATTTCAGGATTGCGACCACGACAAGAAGTTTAGGCTCTTTTGGAGGGAGCATTGGTGTGGCAACAACCCAAACAGCAGTGAAGCAGGTAACAGTCGA
>JACQNX010000049.1 GCA_016202875.1 Candidatus Aenigmatarchaeota archaeon
ATCTCGCGCACCAAGAACAAAATCGTAACCTTCTTTTATCTTGTTTATAAACTTCGGAATCTCTTCTGGAAGATGCTGGCCATCTGCGTCTATCGTGATTATAACATCCGCGCCTGTCTTCAGCGCGGCGTCGAATCCTGTGCGCAGAGCTCCTCCAAGGCCGCGATTTATTTTGTGCGTGATGACAGTTGCTCCCGCGTTTTTCGCAACTTCTGCTGTTTTATCTTTTGATGCATCGTTGATTACAATCACAGTTCCGTATCTCTTACACCCCTTTACAGCAGAGCCTATTGTTTTTTCCTCGTTATATGCTGGCATCACTATTGCAACCTTCATCTATAACATCACCGCAGCAATTTTTAAATCCTGAGTTTCCTGCGCTTCTTGACTTCGTGCGAGAGGACAGAAAGGGACTTCATGTATTCAATAAGTGCTATTCTTGCTATTTCCGATTCCTTCATCCCAAGCCTGTCGCATACCTTTTTCAGGATTTTATGCGTGTCATCGGATAATTTGAATCTAACGTACGCCATATGTATCTCACTTATACATTATAATGTATATATAACGTATTTAATCTTCATTAATTTTCCCTATTTTTCTAAAAATTGGGAAAGCTTTTTAAGGTAGATGATAGATAATATTCCCTGTTGTTAAAGGTTTTATGGAGTTTTCCACATGGCAGATAAAATAGTCAACAACTTCTCTTGGAAAGTTGCGGGCGCAGCCGGGGATGGAATACTGAGCGCAGGCATGCTTTTTGCAAAAACCTGCATGCGCGGCGGACTAAGTGTATTCGCAACAGCAGAGTACCCATCCCTGATAAGAGGCGGGCATAATCATTTAGATGTCCGCGTTGCTGGAAAAAAAGTATTTGCTCATACAAAACATCTAGACTTACTGATTGCACTTAATCAGGATTCGGTAGATTACCATGCTTACAAAATTGTTCCTGGCGGCGGCATTATTTACGATGGCGATGAAGTGAATATTACGCACGAAAGTATTTGTAGAAAAGACATCTATCTGTTTAACATTCCTTTGAAGAAAATCGCAAATGAACATGGCGGACTTATTATGAGAAATACAATAGCAATGGGCGCTACTATAGGACTCTTAGATTTTGATCTTGATCTTTTTAATCAGGTATTAGCAGACAGATTTGGAAAAAAGAGTTCTGATATAGTTTCTGCAAATGTAAAGGCAGCAAAAGCAGGATACGATTTTGTCAAACAACATTATGAAGGTCTTTTTGACTACAGAATAGAAAAAAGAGATTGCAAGGATGAGATCTTGGTAACAGGAAATGAGGCAATCTCTGCCGGGGCAATAAAGGCAGGATGCAAATTCTATGCTGCTTATCCTATGACGCCAGCATCTTCAATTCTGGGCTTCATGGCAGCGAACGAGAAGCAATTCGGGATGATAGTGAAGCACACAGAAGATGAGATCGCTGCCATTAATATGGCAATAGGCGCGAGCTTTGCTGGAGCGCGGTCAATGGTCGGCACATCGGGAGGTGGATTTGCGCTTATGGTTGAGGCTTTGGGTTTGGCAGCAATCACAGAAACACCACTGGTCATAGTAGAGGCACAGAGGCCAGGGCCAGCAACAGGTATGGCGACGCACAGCGGGCAGGCTGACCTTAGATTTGTGCTGCATGCAGCAACTGATGAATTTCCTAGGATAGTTGTTGCGCCTGGCGATATCAATGAATGCTTCTACGAGACAATAAAAACATTCAACCTTGCTGAGAAGTACCAGATACCTGTTATTATTCTAACTGACAAATATCTTGGAGAAAGCTACTGGAGCAATGAAGAGTTTGATACTCAGGGAATTACTATTGATCGTGGGCTACTGCTAACAAACGAAGACATGGAAAATGTTAGCGATTACAGACGATACAAGATAACTGATAGCGGGGTTTCGCCCAGAACAATACCAGGCGTAAAGAATGGCATGCATGTAGCTAGTAGTTATGAACATGATGAGAAGGGGATGGAGAGAGAAGAAGAAATGGTCAGAGTAGCTATGCACAACAAGCGGTTCAGGAAGCTGGAATTCATAGAGCAGGAACTGGAACAGCCGCACCTGCTCGGATACCAGGACGCACCTGTCACAATAGTTGCGTGGGGCTCTACAAAAGGGCCGATAAAAGAAGCTATGAGAATTTTGCAACAGGAAGGAATAAGATCGAATTATTTGCAGATACTCTATCTTTCACCATTTCCAACAGAGCGCGTCAAGGAAATACTTTCCAGCTCAAAAATAATAGTTGATGTAGAAAACAACAAGACAGGGCAGCTTGCAGGACTGATAAAAGAGCATACAGGAGTGGATGTCAACTACAAGATCCTGAAATATGACGGCAGGGCATTCACGCCGGAAGACCTTGCAATTGCAATAAAAAATATCGTGGAGAAGAGGGCAGAGAAAATAATCACAATAAACGGTTACCAAGAAGCAGAGGCAACAGCACTTGACGAAGTCAGAATGAGGACGTTCAAGCTGGGGAAATAGGAGATCAGAAAAATGACAGACGAAACTAATGCAAACTATGCTGAGTTATTTTTTGGCATTCCTCCTTTGGGAAAGATCGATTTTTGGAGAGATTATCAAGGAATAGATAGACCAAGAGAAGCAAGGTATGACGAAGAACATTCTAGTGAAACAGAATACAGGAGACAGTAAAAATGCCAACAGTAGCAGAGCTGACAACAAAAGAATTGCCGAACTGGTGTTTGGCCTGTGGGGATTTTAATATTTTATTTGCACTGAAGAACGCACTGGCTGAGCTTAATGTCCCACGGGAAAAAACGCTTATTGTTTCAGGCATCGGATGCCTGCCGCCGGATGAAGTAGTAAGTGTAGGCAATGAATGGGTGCCAATAGCGGAACTGAAAAACAATGAAATGATAGTGAATGGGGAAGGCAACTTCACAAGCATTTTATTCAAAACAATAAACGAATTCGATGGCGACATGCTCGAAATCGTGCCTTTTGTTTCACCATTCAATTCAATAAAATTGACTCCAGAGCATCCGGTTTTGTGCGTGCGCAGGAACAGCATAAGGTCAAGGAATCAAGTTGATAAAAAGAAACTTTCTTCGATAAAACCAGATTTCGCAGATGCAGGAAGTCTCAAAAAAGGCGATTATCTGGTTTTCAACTGGAATAAAGAGGTGAAAGACAACCCAGATTTTACAATGGAATTTTGCAGACTACTTGGATATTATTTAGCTGAAGGCTGGATAAACGAAGGCGGTGGAAGAAACATGGATAGCGCGAATGTCAGTTTTGCCCTGCACAGTGGAGAAAGAGATATCATCGAAGATATTTCTAGTCTTTCTGTGGCATTCACCGGAAGAATGCCGTATATAAGAGAGAGGAAAAATATCGGCAAAGTCACAGAAGTAACCATATGTTCCAAGGAGCTTGCGCTTCTTTTGAAACGCGTAGCTGGGAAAGGAGCCGGAAAGAAAAAACTCATCGAAGAAGTCATGCTCCTGCCTCCAGAAAAACAAAAGGAGATTATAGACGCCTATTTCAAAGGTGATGGCTATTCAGGTAAAGCTGCGTTAGGCAGACATCCCTATTTTCGCGCAAATACGCTTTCTGTTGCCTTAGCTGCACAAATGCAGGAACTTCTTGCTCGTCAAGGTATTTTCGCTTCGCTGTACTGGAAAAGAATGAAGCCATACAACTATAAAGGCCGAATAATTAAACCATCCGGAGATCAAGTTTATATCGCATTCCAGCCGAAAAAAGAATTCAGCTCTGTGCAGAAAACAAAGTCCGGTTTTCTAGTCCCTATTAAAAAGATCAATAAAATGCCTTACAAAGGTCTTGTGCACAACCTAGAAACGAAAACTGACCCGCACTCTTATCTAGTAAAGGGATTTGTAGTACACAACTGCGGCAGCAAAACACCACATTTCCTGACAACTTACGGATTTGAAGGCCTGCACGGCCGTGCGCTGCCTGTTGCAACAGGCGCTAAGCTTGTTAATCCTGGACTAACTGTTATAGTAACAGCAGGCGACGGCGACACGTACGGCATCGGCGGCAATCATCTAATCCATGCTATGAGGAGAAATCTTGACATAACTGTTATTGTGCAGAACAACGCTGTTTACGGTCTGACGAAAGGCCAATATTCGCCGACGAGCATAAAAGGATTCAAATCCCCCTCTACTCCTGCAGGAGCTCTAGAAGAGCCTGTGAACCCTATGGCATTGGGAATAATCATGGGTGCTACGTATGTTGCCCGCGGTTTCGCATATGAGGCTAGACACTTAATAGAACTTTTAAAGGGCGCAATACAGCACAAAGGATTTTCTATGATAGATATATTCCAGCCTTGCTCCACATACAATAAAATACAAACAATACAGTGGTATAAGGAAAACATTAAAAAGATGGATGAGGGACACGATCCTGCTGACATTGCGCAGGCGCTGAAAATGGCCATGACGTGGGAGCCGGGCAATGTGCCTATTGGCTTGTTCTATCAGGAAGAAGGCAGGCCGACATACGACGAGCAGGCAGGAAGGGCAGTTGTAAACGATGACATAACAAAGACCGACATCTCGCCGATCCTTGCCAGGGCGAAGTAAGAAAAGCTATAGCATACATATTTATTTTTCAACGCTAACTTTATTCAAATGAGATTCGTCACTGTTTACATCACATGCAAGAATGGGAAAGAGGCAGAAAAGATAGGGCAGATTCTTGTTGAGCAAAGGCTTGCAGGCTGCGTCAATATAATCCCCAAGATCAAATCCATTTACCGGTGGCAGGGCAAGATAGCGAATGATAACGAAAGCTTACTGCTGGCGAAGGCTCCAGCAAAAAACAGGAAAAAGATCGTTGAAATTGTAAGGGAAAACCACAACTACAGCACGCCTTGCATCAATTTCCTGCCCGTGGACATAGGCAATCCTTATTTCAAAAAATGGCTTGAGAAGGAAACAAAATAAAAATCATTTCTTAGATATGGCTTGAGGGTTTTCTGATTTTTCACAGCGCTGGGCAAAATAGTTCTTCATGCTGCCTGCTGATTTTGATATAAGCTCCATAGGATACTTGCTCATCCCGAGTTGGATTTCTGCCAGATATGCTAAGTAGCCTGCCAGCCATGTGTGATAGTTTATCGCCACTCCATGAAAATTATACGCCGCGTCCTGCGGAACGCCCATCTCCTTCACGAGATATGACATTAGCGGGTACACCAGCCCCATCCTGATGAGTAAGCTTCCCTGTATCTTCGGAAACTGGGTTATGTTCAAAGCAGCTCTTTCCTGGAATGTGCCGTAAAGACGGGCGTTTGCCGGATCGACGCAGCCCTTCAGGTACTTCTTCATCTTTTTCCATGATTCCTTCCTCTTATTGCTGGCGGGACGGTCTTCGTACAATTCCTTTTCAAGCTCTTTCATTTTCATCACTCTAAGCAAGCTATAGCCGACGGCTGGTCTTAAAATATCTCTTCCCCTAGGGAGGAGAAGATTAAGTAGTTTGCGTGCGAAAGGAAGAGCATGGTGCAGCTTGAAATCCTGAAGGATATAGGACTGACAGACGGAGAGATAAAGGTATATAGAGCGCTGTTGGGCTTAGGCGAAACCACAACAGGGCCCATAGTAGACGAATCTGGAGTCTCGGTTTCGAAAGTTTACGGAATTCTTAACAGGCTCGCGAAGAAAGGCCTTGTCAGTCAGATCATCAAAGGCAAGACAAGATATTTCATGGCTGCTGACCCTGAGAGGCTGCTCGAATATTTTCAGGAAAAGGAGGAAGCGCTGGCAGAAGAGAGGAAAGAACTAACAAAGGTAGTGCCTTTACTAAAGAAACAAATAGGTTCATTACTGACCGAAGAGACAGCGCAGGTGTTCGAGGGAATGCGCGGCATACAGACGGCGCGCGAAAGGAGCCTGAGAGTGATGAAAAAGGGCGACGAGATGTGGATAATCGGCATAAGCAGGACGCCTTACGACAGGCTGCTGGGATATTTCAGGGATTTCCACAGGCGCAGGGCGAAGAAAGGCGTTCGCTGCCACTTCCTTTACAACAGGGACGCAAAGGAGTTCGCGGAAATAAACAGGAAATTTCCCCTGAGCGAGATAAGATTCATGCCTGTCGGCATAACAACGCATGCGTGGATTGAGGTTTACATGGATACTGTTACCATAGGCATAAACTACGGGAAGTCGTTTTCTATAGTTATCATAAATAAAGAAGTTGCCAACTCTTTCAAGAACTATGCAAAATTACTTTGGAGTATTTCAACGAATTAGACAAAGATAAACACGTTAGAAGCAGGCACTATATATCTCGTTCAGGTTGGCTGCAATATCCTTGCTCAGCTGCGCCATCTGCTGCATCTCAGATTTCATTGCTGCTGTGTCGCCTGCTTCGTAGGCTTCTGCCAGCTGCTGCGATTCAGCTTTCAGCTGATTCAGCTGTGTCTCAACCTCCTCTATTGTTGATTTTTGTTCCGGGCAGGTTATTTTCAGCACTGTCAAAGCCTGGTCGATCTTTGCTTCCAGTTCTTTAGCTTTTACAAGCGCATATTCTGAAAGATCTTCCACTATCATCTGTACATTTTCCTTATAGACATCCTTGTTGTCTATCAGATACTGCTTGATTTCCTGGTTTGCTGCCTGCAGCTCTGCTGTGGTGGCGGCAGCTTCCACATCTTCCTTGTATAACAGGAGCGCCGCTTCAAGATCTTCCAGATTTGAGATTGTCAAGTCCTTTGTTTCCTGGCTCAGCCCTGAAATAGACTGTATCTTGGCTTCCAGATCGTTAAGTTTTGCTATAACTTTGTCAATACCATTCAGTATCTTTGTTTTTGTTACCGCGAAGGACTGGGCATGAACTGCAGAAATACTGGCGAGCATAACAAGGCCTATCATAAGAACTGCCATCTGCTTCTGTTTTATTATTTGCATCGTTTCACCTCAACCGCCTTCGTAAGTTTGCGCCAAATCCTCATTCTCATTCAAGGAGGAAGCAGAGCTGCTTGCGCTGCTTATTTCATTTGATGCAGAGGAGGCGCCGCTTATTGATGCCTCGGCTTGCTGCTGCTCAGCTGTTGTTTCCGCCCCTCCGCTGGTGCCTGTCCCTCCAGTAGTGCCTGTCCCTCCAGTAGTGCCTGTCCCTCCAGTAGTGCCTGTCCCTTCTGTTGTGCCGGTGCCGCCCCTTTCCCTTATTCCACCCCTCTCACGTGTCTCTGCAGG